>NZ_JBIARH010000032.1:0-79027 GCF_042889785.1 Streptomyces sp. NPDC002476
AGTGCAGACCCGTGCACACAGCTGAGCTCAGAGCAGTTCTCAGATTCGCTTCACCACCGGGATGAAGCCCGGTGCACTGCGAATAAACCCGGTAGCGCCCGCCGTGGCAGACGCTCCGGCCCCGGCGCGGCCCGGCATGCCCCTGCGCGTCCCGGCTGTGCGCCACCTCGGCGCTGTGCCACTTCGGCCCGGGGCCACCCGGGAGCCCCACTCGCCGATGCGCGGGGAGAGCAGGGACAAGGGCGGGCAGGGCGGCTCCGGTGGCCAGCGGCGAGATCACCTTGAGCCGGTCCAGCGGCCGGTGATGGTTCTCCCGGGTGGTCGTGGGGGCGGGACGGGCCGGGGCGGGTAGGCAGGAGAGCGGTGGGTCGTCCGTCCCTTCCCGCGCCCGTCCCGTACCCGACCCCTTCGAGGAGCCGCCGTGAAATTCGGGGTATCGACCTTCATCACCGACCAGGGCATCAGCCCCACCTCGCTCGGGACCGCCCTTGAGGAGCGCTCGTTCGATTCGCTGTTCATCGCCGAACACAGCCACATCCCGGTGAGACGCGAGACGCCCTATCCCGGCGGGGGAGAGCTGCCGGACATCTACTACCGGACCCTCGACCCCTTCGTCGCCCTCACCGCCGCCGGGGTGGTGACCGAACGGCTGCTGCTGGGTACCGGCATCGCACTGATCCCGCAGCGCGACCCGATCATCACGGCCAAGGAAGTGGCCTCGCTCGACCTGGTCTCCGGCGGCCGGGTGATCCTCGGCGTCGGCATCGGCTGGAACCGCGAGGAGATGAGGAACCACGGCACCGATCCCACCACCCGCGGTCGACTCACCGATGAGCGGCTGCATGCCATGCGGGACCTGTGGACCGAGGAACAGGCCGAATTCCACGGTGAGTTCGTGAACTTCGACCCGGTCTTCTGCTGGCCCAAGCCCGTGCAGCGCCCTCATCCGCCGATCTACGTCGGTGGCGGCGAGGGTGCGTTCCGTCGGGTGGCGCGGTTCGGAGACGCCTGGCTGGCCCTCGGCGAGTCGCCCGAGAAGCTCGGTCCGCAGATCGAGCGGCTGCGGGACCTCGCCGACCGGGAGGTGCCGGTGGCGGTGTACGGCGTGCCCGACGACCCCGAGCAGGTCGAGGGGTACGGCCGTCTGGGGGTCGAGCGGCTGTTGTTCTACGTGCCGACGATGCCCGAACGGGAGACTCTGGAGCACCTGGACCGGCTGGCCGGGCTCGTCGCGCGGTACAGCTGAGGAACGGGGCTGCGCCCGCGTTGCGTGAGTGCTGTCCCGCGTTGCGCGTGCTGTCCGCACATGTTGTGCGTGCTGTGTTCGGGTGCCGTGTGCGCTGGGCTCGCGTGTCGTTCGTCCGTGCCGTGCCCAGATACCGCGTGTGCCCTGACTGCTCTGCGCGCGTGCCGTGACCGCTGGAAGGGGTGCGATGCCCGCTCTGACGAGCGCCGAGGCACGGGAGCTGTTCGCCGCGGCGCGTGTCGCCCGCCTGGCGACGGCCGACGCGTCGGCCCGCCCGCATCTGGTGCCGGTGGTGTTCGCCCTGGACGGCGATGTGGTGGTGCTGGCCGTGGACCACAAGCCGAAGCGGACGACGCGGTTGAAACGCCTGGCGAACATCAGGGCCAATCCGCCGGTCTGCCTCCTCGTCGACCATTACGAGGACGACTGGGAACGCCTGTGGTGGGTCCGGGCCGACGGGGAAGCCCGTGTGCTTCCGCGGCCGGACCGGTCCGACGAGGCGGCCCGGCGCGTCGGGGTGCTCGTGGCGAAGTACCCCCAATACGCGGACCGGCCACCGGAGGGGCCCGTCATCGAGGTCGCGGTCATGCGCTGGAGCGGTTGGCGCGCGGCGTGACAGGACAGCACCCGACAGCCGCTCCCTCACCGCACCCGCTTATCGCCCCCGCCGTGTCGAGGGCGCTCATCGGACGACGTTCGTTCGCGGCAGCGTGTTTCACGTGCTCGGAGCCCGACCGGTGCGACCGTGCCCGGGGACTGGAGCGCGGTGGCCGGTGCGCGGTGCTCTCGGTGCGGGGGTGTCGGGTGCACTCGTTCGGTGAGATGCTCACAACTCGCTTGTGAATCAAGTGTCTTGATGTGGAAACAATCCCGGCCTGAGTCCTTCGGGCCGGACGCGTGGCCGTAGCATCGACGCGGTGCCGTGGGGAGACGGTGCCGGGGGAGACGATTCCGGGGGACGGAGGTGTCCTGTCGTGTCATGGTCCGGTTCCGGGGCGAAGGCCAGGTACGGAGTCCTGGTGGCGGCCCCGCTGCTGGTGCTGCTGGCGGCGTGCTCCGGTGGCGGGGAGAATGCCGACGCAGCAGCGACGAGCGCCCGCCCGGCCGATGGTGCCGCAACGTCCCCGGCCGACGATGCGGGAACGGCCGACGATGCGGGAATGGTCGACGATGCGGGAACGGTCGGTGATGCGGGAACGGCCGAGGGTGCGGGAACGGTGGGCGGTGCGGGGGCATCCCCGACCATCGACGCGGACCCGGCCCGGCTGCCGGCCACGCGTGGCGCCGCGCTCGACCTCATCCGGCGCGTCATCGCGGACCCCGAGAGCTTCGGGCCCGGAGTGGTGCGGCGCAGCCCGTACGAGAGCGGCCCCGACACCTGGCCCGTGCTCGGGGCCGACTGCGTCTGGCGCCAGGAGAAGCCCGCGCCCGGCGTCCTCGCCACCCTCACCCGCTCCTTCGAGGTGCCCGCCGCCCGGGGGAAGGGGCCGCTGCGGCTGGCCGCGGTCGTGACCGTGCACCGGACACGGGAGGACGCCCGGTGGGAGATGGCCGAGTCCGTCGAGGAGACGATGCGCTGCCCGACACAACAGTTGCGGAAGGGCGAGCAGATCGGCTCCATGGTCGCTGGCCCATTGGCGCGGGGGGAGGCCACCCAGGACACCTCCGAGGACGCGCTGATGGAGATGGGCGAGTACCGGAGCACCGCGCTCGGCGGCCCCCATCCGTATCTGTGGGACCAGGCGCAGATTCTGCAGTTCACCGTGGCGGTGACGGGCAAGGGGGCCAAGGGGTGGTCCGCGGACGACATCGGCGACTTCATGTCCCCGGCCCTGGGCGCGATGGAGGTGCGGCTCGAATCCGCCGTGAAGAAGCAGGGTTGAGGAAGGCGGACGGCTGATGGACGCGTTGACGGCTTCGGACCCGTCTTGGATCGGCGGGCACCGGTTGCTGGGGCGACTGGGTGCGGGCGGGATGGGGGTGGTCTACCTCGGCCGCGCGGACTCCGGGGCGCTCGCCGCGATCAAGGTGATCCTGCCCGAGTACGCCGAGGACGACGACTTCCGGGCCCGCTTCCGCCGTGAGGCGGAGGCCGCCCGCCGGGTGGACAGCCCCTGGGCGGTGGCGGTCACCGATGCCGACACCGGGGGCGAACGTCCCTGGCTGGCCACGGAGTTCGTGGCGGGCCCCGCGCTGTCGGAGGCGGTGGCCCGGTGCGGACCGCTGCCCGCGCGGAGCGTCCGGGTGCTCGGGCGGCTGCTCTCCCGCGCGCTGGCCGCCGTGCACGCGGCCGGACTCGTCCACCGCGACGTCAAACCGGGCAACGTCCTGCTGACGGCCGACGGACCGCGCCTGATCGACTTCGGCATCGCGCGTGCCGTCGACGCCACGGCGCTGACCGCGACGGACCTGGTGGTGGGCACCCCCGGCTTCCTCTCCCCGGAGCAGGCCACCGGGGGCGGCACGGCCGCCGGACCCGCGAGCGACATGTTCTCGCTGGGGTGCCTCCTGGCGTACGCGGCGACCGGGCGGCCCCCGTTCGGCAGCGGTGCCGTCGAGGCCCTGCTCTACCGCACCGTCCACGACGAACCCGACCTCGACGGGATCGACGAACCGGAACTGCGCGCACTGCTCGGCGCGCTGCTGGCCAAGGACCCCGCGGCGCGGCCCGAGGCCGCCCGGCTCGACGAGCTGATCGTCGAGGACGCGCCCGACGGCTCCATCGACTGGCTGCCCGAGGACGTCGTACGGCTGATCGCCGTCCGGTCCACCGCGGTGCTCGCACTGCCCGACATCGACGCCACGGTCGCCGAGGAACCCACGGCGGCCGCACCCGCGCCGGGGCGACGGAGGCTTCTCCTGCTGGCGGGCGCCGGAGCCGTGGTCGCGGCGGGCGGCGGCGCGTTCGCCGTCCGGGAGTGGCTGGGCGGCGGCTCGCACGACCCCGGTGCGGCCGGCACGGACGGACCGGCCTGGACCATCGGCGTACAGGCCGATCTGTCCGGCCCCAGGAGCGCCGACGGGCGGGCGCAGGAGCGAGGCGTGCGCCTTGCCGTGGAACGGTTCAACTCCCGCGGGAACACACCGTTCACGCTTCGGGTGAAGGCGCTCGACGACCGGGGGGGAGGCGAGCAGGGCCGTGCGGGTCGCCGAGCGGTTCGCCCGCGACCGCGACGTGCTCGCCGTCATCGGTCCGACCGGCGACCCCGCCACCGAGGCCGTCCTCGGCGCGTACGACGAGGCGATGCTGCCGGTCGTCACCGTTTCGTCGTTGCTGATCGCCTACGCCGCCAGGTCCCGGAAGTCCTTCTTCCAGGCCGCCCCGTTCGATGCCGCGCTGTCCGTGCCGATCATCAGGCGGCTGCTGCTCCGGCCCGACGTCGAACGGCTCGGGGTGCTGCTCGACCGGTCCGGTGGCCAGGCCGCCTACCAGGCGGGCTACGCCACCCAGATGAACGCCGGTGTGCTCACCACCGGGACGGCGTATCCGAGAGTGGTGCCGACCGGGACACGGGACTTCGCGCCCGTGGTCGCGGACATGCTCGCGCACGCCAGCGACGCCTTCTTCTACGCGGGTGACGCGGCCGGAGCCGTCCACATGGCGCGCGCCCTCGCCGCCACGTCCTTCAAGGGGCCGCGGATGGCCATGCACACGGCCGAGTGCTCCTGGGCGCCGCCCGGGCTGTCCGCCCTGATCGCCGAACGCGCGAGCGCCGCCCTCGCCCTTCCCACCCCCGAACCGCCCACGGCCGTGACCGATCCCGGCCCGGGCCGCGACCCGGGTCCGCCCCGCCCCGCGCGGCGACGCTTCCTCACCGCCGCGGCAGCCGCCGCCGTCCTCCTGGCGGGCGGCGGAACCGCGGTCCGGGTGATGGGCCGACAGCGGGGCGGGGAAACCGCCGCACGCACACTCCCCACGCACACGGTCGGTCTGCACGCGGACCTGACCGGCCCGGGCAGAGCGGTCGGCCTGGCACACGAGCGCGGCATCCGGATCGCCGTCGCCGGCCACAACGCCCGCGCCGCAGCTGCCGGATTCCGGCTCTCCCTGCGCATCGAGGACGACGGCGGGGACGCGGCCCGCGCCCTTCGCGTCGCCGACCGGCTGGCCGCCGATCCGAAGGTGCTCGCGGTCATCGGCCCCACCGGGGACATCGCCGAGAACGCCATCGTCAGCCGCTACGAAAGGGCACGCCTCGCCCAGGTCGTCGTCGCGGCACGGTCCACCACCGCGCAATTGTCGGGTACCAAGTCCCTTTGCGTGACACGGAACTTCGACGACGTACTGCCGAACGCCCTGATCCGCTACGCGGCCGTCCGCCGGGTGCAACGTCTGGTCGTCGTCGAGGACCGCGCCGATCCCCAGGCCGGCTGGTCGGTCGCGAACCACTTCCAGGACACCCCGTTCCGGGAGACCGAGGTGACCGTGCGCCCGGTGGCGGCGGACTCCGCCTCCTTCGCCCCGGCCGCCCGCGCGGCGGTCGCGGCGGGAGCGGACGCCGTCGTCTACGCCGGATCGTCACCCGTCCGGGGCGCCCGCTGCGCCCTCGCCCTGGCCGACGCCGGATTCACCGGGACCGGCATGTCCGTCGGACCGGTCCTGGCGCCCGCCTTCCTCCGGGACGCGGGGAGAGCGGCCGAGGGATGGGTGTTCGCGGAGGCGTACACCGACCCGTCCGGGCTCCCCGCCGCGAAGGCGTTCACCGCCGCGTACCGGAGACGGTTCGGGTCCGCCCCGGCCCGCTGGGCCGCCGAGGCGTACGACGCGGTGGGGCTGATCGCCCGGGCGGTCCGGGCCATGAGCGCGCAGGACGCGGAACGCGGCGGCGTCGTACAGCGGCTGTTCCTCACCCGCCACCCGGGCATCACCCGGACGCTGTCCTTCCGGGCCAACCGTCAGGTGACGTACGAGACGGGGATGTTCCTCTACCGGATCGACGGCGGGCGGGCGCGCTTCCTGGGGCCGTACGAAGACGTGTGAAGCGCGTGAGACGTATGGAACGCATGGAACGTGTGCGGCGGGGGCGGTGGGATCGGCGGGACCGACGGGGCACGGGCTCCGGGCGCGGCGGGCTCGTTCCCGGGCCGTAGAGCGGGGCATGAAGCGGAGCTGCGGGCGCGCTTAAGAAATCCTCGATGGACCCCGGGCGCGGGGTGCGGCAGATTTTCCCCGGGACGGCGCAGGATGGTGCGCGGCAGCCGATCGACACGCTGCCATGCCGTCCCTCATCTACGTCCCCGGGCCCGCGGATTCCCCCACGAATGCGCCGGTCCGGGGCACTCGACGTCGTACAGCGCAGGGAGCCACCGCCGTGAAGGCACTCGTGAAGCAGAAGGCCGAGCCCGGACTCTGGCTGATGGACGTGCCGGAGCCGGAGATCGGTCCCTCGGACGTACTGATCAAGGTGCTCCGCACCGGCATCTGCGGCACCGACCTGCACATCCGGAACTACGACGGCTGGGCCCAGCAGGCCGTCCGCACCCCGCTCGTCCTCGGGCACGAGTTCGTCGGCGAGGTCGCCAAGACCGGCGCCGACGTCGTCGACATCGAGGTCGGTGACACGGTCAGCGGCGAGGGCCACCTGGTGTGCGGGAAGTGCCGCAACTGCCTGGCCGGACGCCGTCACCTGTGCCGCTCGACCGTCGGGCTCGGCGTCGGCCGGGACGGGGCGTTCGCGGAGTACGTCGCCCTGCCCGCGTCCAACGTCTGGGTGCACCGGGTCCCCGTGGACCTGGACGTGGCCGCGATCTTCGACCCGTTCGGCAACGCCGTGCACACCGCGCTGTCGTTCCCGCTGGTCGGCGAGGACGTGCTGATCACCGGCGCCGGGCCGATCGGCATCATGGCCGCCGCCGTCGCCAGGCACGCGGGCGCCCGCAACGTCGTCATCACCGATGTCAGCGAGGCCCGTCTGGAGCTGGCGCGGAAGGTCGGCGTCAGCCTCGCCCTGAACGTCGCCGAGGAGACCATCGCGGACGGGCAGCGACGGCTCGGCCTGCGCGAGGGCTTCGACATCGGTCTGGAGATGTCCGGGCGGCCCGAGGCGATGCGCGACATGATCGCGAACATGACGCACGGCGGCCGGATCGCCATGCTCGGACTGCCGTCCGAGGAGTTCCCCGTCGACTGGGCCCACGTCGTCACCTCCATGATCACCATCAAGGGGATCTACGGCCGTGAGATGTACGAGACCTGGTACGCCATGTCCGTGCTGCTGGAGGGCGGCCTCGACCTCGCCCCCGTGATCACCGGACGGTACGGGTACCGGGACTTCGAGGCGGCCTTCGACGACGCGGCGAGCGGCCGGGGCGGCAAGGTCATCCTCGACTGGACTTCCTGACCCGCCACCGCCGTCCTCGAAGCCACCGACCGCCGGCCGAAGCTCAGGACCCGCCCGCCGAAACCCGGGGCCCGCCCGCAGGAGCTTGCGGCCCGCCCGAAGCCGCGCCCGACCGTCCTGCACCCGACGCCCAACACCCCACGCCCGTACACGGCGAACCCTCGCGACCAGCTGGGAGACACCCCTCATGTTCGACTCCGTACGCGACGACCTGCGCACCACCCTCGACGAGATCCAGGCCGCCGGACTCCACAAGCCCGAGCGCGTGATCGGCACCCCGCAGTCCGCGAGCGTCGCCGTCACCTCGGGCGGCCGTCCCGGCGAGGTGCTCAACTTCTGCGCCAACAACTACCTCGGCCTCGCCGACCACCCCGACGTCGTCGCCGCCGCCCACGAGGCCCTGGACCGCTGGGGCTACGGCATGGCCTCGGTCCGCTTCATCTGCGGCACCCAGGAGGTCCACAAGGAGCTGGAGCGACGGCTCTCCGCGTTCCTCGGCCAGGAGGACACGATCCTCTACTCCTCCTGCTTCGACGCCAACGGCGGCGTCTTCGAGACCCTCCTCGGCCCGGAGGACGCGGTCATCTCCGACGCCCTCAACCACGCCTCCATCATCGACGGCATCCGGCTGTCCAAGGCCCGGCGCTTCCGCTACGCCAACCGCGACATGGCCGACCTGGAGGCCCAGCTCAAGGAGGCGTCCGGGGCCCGGCGCCGCCTCGTCGTCACCGACGGCGTCTTCTCCATGGACGGGTACGTCGCCCCACTGCGCGAGATCTGCGACCTGGCCGAGCGCCACGACGCCATGGTCATGGTCGACGACTCGCACGCCGTCGGCTTCGTCGGCCCCGGCGGCCGGGGCACCCCCGAGCTGCACGACGTGATGGACCGCGTCGACATCATCACCGGCACCCTCGGCAAGGCCCTCGGCGGCGCGTCCGGCGGCTACGTCGCGGCCCGCGCCGAGATCGTCGCCCTGCTGCGCCAGCGCTCGCGCCCGTACCTCTTCTCCAACTCCCTCGCCCCGGTCATCGCGGCGGCCTCGCTCAAGGTCCTCGACCTGCTGGAGGGCGCCGACGACCTGCGTGAACGGCTCACCGCCAACACCAAGCTCTTCCGTACCCGGATGACCGAGGAGGGCTTCGACGTCCTGCCCGGCGACCATGCCATCGCCCCCGTCATGATCGGGGACGCGGCGAAGGCGGGCCGGATGGCGGAACTGCTCCTGGAGCGCGGGGTGTACGTGATCGGGTTCTCGTACCCGGTCGTCCCGCAGGGCGCCGCCCGCATCCGGGTCCAGCTCTCCGCCGCGCACTCCACCGAGGACGTGAACCGCGCCGTGGACGCGTTCGTCGACGCGCGGGCGGCGCTGGGGGAGTAGCCCACGCCTCCCGGAGCCGGGAACTTCCTCCCCCGGAGTCAGGACCTTGCTTCTCCCGGAGTACAGGACCTTGCTCTCCCGGAGTCAGGACCTTCTTCGTGACCTGGGACAATGAGGAACATGATCGATGCACGGCGGCTGCGCATTCTCCGTGCGGTGGCGGACCACCGCACGGTGACCGCCGCGGCCGCCGCGCTCTACCTCACGCCCTCCGCGGTCTCCCAGCAACTGGCCGCGCTGGAGCAGGAGACCGGGCACCGCCTCGTCGAACGCCATGCGCGCGGCGCCCGGCTCACCCCCGCCGGGGACATCCTGCTGACCCATGCCAACGCGGTGCTGGCCCAGCTGGAGCGGGCCGAGGCGGAACTGGCCGCCTACAGCGCGGGGGACGCCGGTACGGTCACGGTCGCCGCGTTCGCCACCGGCATCGGCCTGGTTCTCGCCCCCGCGATCGCCGGACTGGCCCGCACCGCACCCGGCATCCGGGTCCGCGTCCAGGACGCCGAGGGCGACGCGAGCGTGCCGATGGTGCTGGACCGTCAGGTGGACGTGGCGGTCGCCGTCGAGTACCGGGGCGCGCCGGGCGAGGACGACCGGCGGCTGACCCGGGTCCCGCTCTACTCGGAACCCTTCGACGCGGTGCTGCCGGTGGACCATCGGCTGGCCGGACAGGAAGCGGTGGCGATCGCCGACCTGGAGAAGGACCCGTGGATCGGCCCGTACCCCGGCAACCCGTGCCACGACGTGGTGGTCCTTTCCTGCGAGTTCGCCGGGTTCCAGCCGAGGATGGAGCACTCCTCGGACGACTTCCGCGCCGTCGTCGCACTGGCCGGCGCGGGCGCCGGTGTGGCGCTGGTGCCCCGCTCGGCGCTGCGCGGCATGGAGCTGACGGGCGTGGTGGTACGGCCCGTACGGGGCAGCGCGCCCACCCGCCGCGTCTTCGCCGCGGTACGGCACGGGGCGGAGGGACACCCGCTGATCGCACCGGTGCTGGACGCGCTGGCCGCGGCGGCGGAACGGGAGGCGGCGCTGCCGCTGCCCGCGTCGCCGTGACGCGCGGGCGGCCGGGCACACCGCCTCAGAGCCTGTCGGGCGACCTCTGACCGGGCGGCCACGCCCTGGCACGCACTCCCCCAAGGCCTTAAGGGCCAGGGGGGACCCCCTCCGGCGTTGCCGGGATGGCCTCGTAGCCCCACTACGAGGCCATCCCGGCGCCTTGGAATCGCACGCACCACGCCGTGTCCGCTCTCCGATCGAAGGTCACCCGACAGGCTCTCAGCCGGCCCGTCTCCCGAGGCGGCGTATCCCGGCTCCGCCCGGACGCATCGTGCCGAGTGCGGCCGCCGCCACCACGGCCAGGGCCAGTGCCCCGTAACGGGCCGGGGACAGGTACGGCAGCGAACCGGTCGTCGACACCGCGAAGGCCACCAGCGGCACCGCCGCGACCAGCGTGCCGATCGCCAGGCCGGCCACCGCCACCAGACCCGTCTCCAGGACCAGAGCCCGCCGCACCTGGCGGCGACCCGCGCCGACCATCCGCAGCAGGCGGAACTCCGGGGCGCGCCCCACCGTGATCAGGGACAGCGTGCTGATCACCGCGAGCAGGGCGAAGCCGCCGATCACCCCGACCCCGATGACCACCAGGGCGTCGTCCCGGTCCGAGGACGCCGGAGCGATCCGTACGTCGTCCGCCGTCGCGGCCCGGACCCGTACACCCGCGTACGGGGCGAGCGCGCGTCGTACCGCGGCGGCCGAGTCGGTACCGCCGTCCGCAGTGCGGACCAGGATCCGTGGCGCGCGCGGGGACTCGACGTGACCGGCCAGGGCCTCGCTCGGCAGCATGAACTCACCGAGCCCCACGGACCGTTCGTACAGTGCCACCACGCGGAGGCGTGCCCGCGTGCCGTCGCCGAGGCGGAGCGCCACTGTGTCGCCGGTGCCGATGCCCAGATCGGCGGCCCGGTCCCGGCCGACCGCGACCGTGCCCCGGCCGGTGAGATCCGCGAGGTCGCCCGAGGCGACGCGCGGATCGAGCGTGCCGGGCAGCCCGCCCGCCGTCACCCCCAGCACGGGGATCCGCTCCAGCACCGGATCGCCCAGCTCACGACGGGCGAGGACGACTCCGGAGCGCAGTACGCCGGTCGCGGCCGCCACCCCCGGGGCCTCCCGCACCGCACGGACCGCGCTCTCCGGCAGTCCGGCGGCCGGACCCGTCACCACCAGGTCCGCCCGCAGCGCGGCGGCGGCCTGCCGGCCGGCGGCCCGCTCCAGCGTCGAGGCCGCCGAGAGTTGTACGCAGACGAACGCGACGACCAGCACGATCGGGGTGATCGCCGCGCCGAGGCGCCGATGGTGCGCGCCCGCCGACCTGGCGGCCAGAAATCCGCAGACCCCGCCCAGCCACCGTACCGGCCCGCCGAGCACCCGCAGCGCCACCCGGGCGATCCACGGCCCCAGCAGCGCCACCGCGCCGATCAGCGCGGCCGCGGCCGCCGTCGCCCCGAACACCGCGGCTCAGGCACCGCGATGGGCCCTCAGCGAGCGCCGGGCGAGGAACGCCGAGGCCCGCCGCGCCCCTGAACGCATGTCCTTGTTCCCGGGACCGGACCCGGACCCGGTCCCCGAGCCGGGCACGCTCCCGGTCCGGGCGGCCTCGGCACCGGAACCAGCAGCGGTCACCGTGCCCGATACCGTGTCTGTTCCCGTGCCCGCGCCGGTCCCTGTGCTCGCGCCCGTGTCCGTCTTCGTGCTCGCGCCCGCGCCTGTGCCCGGTCCCGTGCCCGTGCTCGTTTCCGCGTCCGTGTTCCGCCGTTGTGCGTACGGAGTCATCGCAGCCGGCCGCCGTCCATCGTCAGTACGGTGTCCGCCCGGCTCGCCGCCGCCGGATCATGGGTGACCATGACGACCGTGCGGCCGTCGGCCCGGACCGCGTCCCGCAACAGCCCGAGCACCAGGCCCGCCGACTCCGGGTCCAGAGAGGCCGTCGGCTCGTCCGCGAAGATCACCTCGGGTGCGGTCACCAGCGCCCGCGCCACCGCGACCCTCTGCTGCTGGCCGCCCGAGAGCGTCGCAGGGGCCTGCCCGCCCCGGCCCGCCAGGCCGACCCGGGCCAGCAGATCACGGCCGCGGGCCAGCACCCGCTCGTCCGTCGGGCCGGCGCCCGCCAGCACCAGCGGCAGCACCACGTTCTCCTCGATGGTCAGCGAGGGCACCAGATTCAGGGCGTGCGACTGGAACACGAACCCGATCCGGTCCCGGCGCAGCCGGGTGAGCGCGGCCTCGGACAACGAGCCGAGATCGGTCCCCCCGACCCGTACCGTCCCCGAGGTCGGGCGGTCCAGGCCCGCCGCGCACTGCAGGAACGTGCTCTTCCCCGACCCCGAGGGCCCCACCACCGCGGTGAAGCTCCCGGCCGGGACCGTGCAGCTCACCGCGTCGAGCGCGAGCGTCCCCCGGCCGCCGCGCGGCCCATGGCGCCGGGTCACCGACTCCAGAGCGAGCGCGGTCGCCCGTACCCCCGTGACCGTTGTGACCGTGTCCACCCTCGAACCCACCGTTCCTCTTCCATTCCTTGGCTGACCTGCGTAGACGCTAGGAGCGCCGGGATCGGGGAGCGAGGGCGCGCACACCCGGACCGGGGTTCGGTCCGCTACACCGGGAGCCCGGGGGAGACCACCACTCCGGCGACGGGGGACGCCCCGTAACGTGGTGCGGCATGAGCACCACCCCCACCCCACTGGCGATCGCCGTCCGGCGCTCCTGGGACGCCTCGCGCCACCTGCTCATCGGCATGGGGACGGCCCTGGTCTGCTATGTGGGCACCTTCCTGGTGGTGGCCGTCCTGTTGTTCGCGGCGGTGCTCATCGGGCTGCCCGCCCTGCCCGAGGCCGTGAAGCCGCTGCGCCTGCTGGCGGAGTTCGAGCGCCGCAGGGCTGCCGAACGGCTCGGCGTCCCCTACGCCCCGGCCCCCTGGCCCGCCCCGGACGGCGGGGAACTCTCCGAACGCGTGCGCCGTGTCCTCACCGATCCGATGGTCTGGCGCGGAGCGCGCTGGATGCCGTTCCACGCGCTCGCGGGGAACGGCCTCGGATGTCTCGCGATGGTGCTGTGGCCGGTCGGGCTCTTCGTCGACGGGGTCGTGCTGCCGGTCCAGCATCTGCTGGACCGGTGGAGGGCCGACGAGTACGGCACGCCGCCGCCGGTGCGGCACGGCTGGGCCCTGCGCTGGCACGGTGTCCTCGCCGACCTGTCGGCGAGCTGGACCCGGTCCCTGCTCATCCCCTCGCCGTCCGCCGTCCTCGCCGGCCGGATCGATCAGCTGACCGAGAGCCGGGCCGGGGCGGTCGAGGCGCACGGCGCCGAACTGCGCCGCATCGAACGGGACCTGCACGACGGCGCCCAGGCCAGGATCGTCGCCCTGTCGATGCGTATCGGCCTAGCCAAACAGCTCCTCGACCGTGATCCGGACGCCGCGCGCAGGCGCCTCGACGAGGCCCAGGACGGGGCGGAGGAGGCGCTGGCGGAGCTGCGGCACGTGGTGCGCGGCATCCACCCGCCGGTCCTGACGGACCGCGGACTCGCGGGCGCGGTACGGGCGTTGGCCGCCGGCGTCGGCGTGCCCGTCACCACGGACGTGGACGGTGTGGACGACGGGCGGCGGCTTTTGGCCGCGATCGAGGCCGCTGCGTACTTCGTGGTCGCCGAGGCCCTCACCAACATCGGCAAGCACAGCGGCGCCACGGCCGCGACCGTGCGGATCGACCGGCCCCCCGGCATCCTGCGCGTGGTCGTCGGAGACGATGGTCGTGGCGGCGCGGACGAAGGCGCCGGCAGCGGGCTGGTCGGCATCAGACGGCGGATCGCCGCCCTCGACGGCACCACCCGCGTCAGCAGCCCCACCGGAGGGCCTACGGAGATCGAAGTGGAGCTGCCGTGCGGATCGTGATCGCGGAGGACAACGCGCTGCTGCGGGAGGGCCTGATCCTGCTGCTCACCAGCTCGGGCCACGAGGTGGTGGCGGCCGCGGCGGCCGGGCCCGAGGTGCTGCCCGCCCTGCTGGAGCACCGCCCGGACGCCGCCGTGCTCGACGTGCGGCTCCCGCCCACCTTCCGGGACGAGGGCCTGCGCGCCGCGCTCGCCGCCCGCGACCGGCTGCCGGACCTGCCGATCCTGGTCCTTTCGCAGTACGTCGAGGAGACGTACGCCGCCGAACTGCTCGCCCGGGGCGCCCAGGGCATCGGCTACCTGCTGAAGGACCGGGTGGGCCGGGTCGACCAGTTCCTCCAGGCGCTCGAACGGGTCGCGGGCGGGGGTACGGCGCTCGATCCCGAGGTGGTGACGCAGTTGCTGACCCGCAAGTCGTCGGCCGAGCCCCTGCAGAACCTCACCCCGCGCGAGCGCCAGGTGCTGGAACTGATGGCACAGGGCAAGGCGAACGGCACCATCGCCGACGAACTGGTGGTGACCGAACGCGCCGTGAGCAAGCACATCGGGTCGATCTTCCTCAAGCTCGGGCTGGAACCGGACGACGGCACGGTGCACCGGCGGGTGCTCGCGGTGCTGGCCTACCTGGAGGGCAAGGGCGCGCGCTGATTCCGGTCCGGAACCGGACCGCGCCGCACGGGGCGGCGGCGTGGGCGCCCCCTACCGGCCGACGGGCGCGGTCCACGGTGCGCGGGACGCGCGTGCCGTGGGCACCACGACGGGGGGCGCCGTCGCCAGGCGCGTCCATGATGTCCGCCTCGACCCCGTACAACTCCCGGACGAGGGCGGCGTCCACCACGTCACGGGCCGTGCCCCGGGCGACGATCCGGCCCCCGTTCATGGCCACGATGATGTCCGCGTACCGGGCGGCGCCCGCCAGTTCGTGCAGCACCATCACGACGGCGCGGCCGGCCGCCGCCACCTCCCTGACCAGTTCGAGGACCTCGACCGCGTGCCCCAGGTCGTTACGGGCATGATGCCGTACACCGTGTCATGTCTCGTCTTGACGTCCCGCGCCTGCCAGGAGGTCCGCATGCCCAGCCCGAACCAGCCCGTGCCCTTCACCGCCGACGACTACCGGGCACGGATGGCGCGCGCGGCCGACGCCGCCGCCGAGGCGGGGCTCGCGGGGGTGCTGGTCGCCCCCGGCCCCGACCTCGTCCACCTCACCGGCTATCAGCCCGTGAGCACCGAACGCCTCACGCTCCTCGTCCTCACACCCGGTCAGGACCCCGTCCTCGTCGTCCCGACCCTGGAGGCCCCCGACGCGGCGGAGGCCGTCGGAGGACCGGCCCTCACCCTGAGGGACTGGACCGACGGCAAGGACCCGTACGCCATCGCCGCCCCGCTCCTCCGGGACCGGGGGCGGTACGGGATCAGCGACAACGCCTGGGCCATGCATCTGCTCGGGCTGCGGCGCGCGCTCCCGGACACCTCGTACATCTCCCTCACCGAGGCCCTGCCGATGCTCCGCGCGGTCAAGGACGCCCCCGAGCTGGAGCGGCTCGCGGCGGCCGGGGCCGCCGCCGACGCCACCTACGAGGAGATCCTCAAAGTGCGGTTCTCGGGGCGCAAGGAGACCGATATCGCCGCCGAACTGTCCGACCTGCTCAAGCGGTTCGGGCACTCCCAGGTCGACTTCACCGTCGTCGGCTCCGGCCCGAACGGCGCCAACCCGCACCACGAGGCGGGCGACCGCACCATCGAGCAGGGCGACATGGTGGTGCTCGACTTCGGTGGTCTGAAGCACGGTTACGGCTCCGACACCTCCCGCACGGTCCACGTCGGCGAACCCACCGCCGAGGAGCAGCGGGTCCACGACATCGTGCGGCAGGCGCAGGAGGCGGGTTGCGCCGCGGTCCGGCCGGGGGTCGCCTGCCAGGAGATCGACCGGGCGGCCCGCGCCGTCATCACCGAGTTCGGCTACGGCGAGCGCTTCATCCACCGCACCGGCCACGGCATCGGCGTCACCACCCACGAGCCGCCGTACATGATCGAGGGCGAGGAACGGCCGCTGGTGCCCGGGATGTGCTTCTCGGTGGAGCCGGGCATCTATCTGCCGGGGCGGTTCGGTGTACGGATCGAGGACATCGTGACCGTGACCGAGGACGGCGGCCGACGCCTCAACAACACGGCGCGCGAACTGGCGATCGTCGAGTAGCCGGGCCGTTCCGGGCAGGCCTTCCGCCGCGGTCGGGGCGCCCACCGCGGCGGAAGGCAAGGTCGTGTCTCAGTCGTCGGCCAGCAGCGCGCACGACTCCGGCGGCAAGTGCAGCAGCCCGTCGCTCCCCGGCGCCTCGACGGGCTCCCACGCCGCCACCACCCGGCCGAAGCCGCCCCCGCGCCGCCCGTCGCCCAGCGGGATCGTGGCCGGTCCGCCGTCGAGGTTGACGGCGATGCGCAGATCGCCCCGCCGGTACGCCAGCCAGCGCGCGTGCTCGTCGAAGGCGGTGCGCACCGACGCCAGATCGGGGTCGGCGAGGTCGGGCAGCGTGCGGCGCAGCGCGATCAGCCGCCGGTACCAGGCCAGCAGGCGGGCGTGCGGCTCCCGGTCCGGTTCGCTCCAGTCCAGGCAGGAGCGGTCACGGGTGGCCGGGTCCTGCGGGTCGGGGACGTCGTCGGCGGCCCAGCCGTGCGACGCGAACTCGCGTCGCCTGCCGGTGCGGACCGCTTCGGCCAGGACCGGATCCGTGTGGTCGGTGAAGTACTGCCAGGGGGAGCGGGTGCCCCATTCCTCGCCCATGAACAGCATCGGGGTGAAGGGGCCGGTCAGCACGAGCGCGGCGGCGCAGGCCAGCAGGCCGGGGGAGAGCGTGGCGGCGAGCCGGTCGCCCCGTGCCCGGTTGCCGATCTGGTCGTGGGTCTGGGCGTAGCCGACGAATCGGTGGGCCGGGGTGCGGGCGGTGTCGACCGGTCGGCCGTGGGTCCGGCCGCGGAAGGCGGAGTACGTACCGTTGTGGAAGAACCCGCTGGTCACCGTCTTGGCGACGGCGGCCAGCGGGGCGGCGGCGAAGTCCGCGTAGTACCCCTGGGACTCGCCGGTCAGCGCGGTGTGCAGGGCGTGGTGGAAGTCGTCGTTCCACTGGGCGTGCAGCCCGATGCCGCCGGCCTCGCGCGGTGTGGTCGTCCGGGGATCGCAGCGGTCGGACTCGGCGATCAGCGGGAGCGGGCGGCCCAGCTCGGCGGAGAGCGCGTCGGCCGCCGCGGACAGCTCCTCCAGAAAGGTCAGCGCCCGGGAGTCGGCCAGCGCGTGGACCGCGTCCAGCCGCAGCCCGTCGAGCCGGTAGTCCCGCAGCCAGGCGAGCGCGCTGCCCAGCAGATAGGCCCGCACCTCGTCCGAGCCGGGGGCGTCGAGGTTGACCGCCGCGCCCCACGGGGTGTGATGGGTGTCGGTGAAGTACGGGCCGAAGGCCGGGAGGTGGTTGCCCGACGGGCCGAGGTGGTTGTGCACCACGTCCAGGACCACCGCGAGCCCCAGTCCGTGCGCCGTGTCGACGAAGCGCTTCAGGCCCGACGGGCCGCCGTACGGCTCGTGCACGGCCCACGGCGCCACCCCGTCGTACCCCCAGCCGCGGGTGCCGGGGAAGGGGCACACCGGCATCAGCGACACATGGGTGACGCCCAGTGCGGTGAGATGGCCGAGCCGGGCCGCCGCGGCGTCGAAGGTGCCCTCCGGCGTGAACGTACCGATGTGCAGCTCGTACAGGACGGCGCCCGGCAGCCCCCGCCCCGCCCATGCGTTGCGCCAGGCGTACGCCGAGTGGTCGACGACGGCGCTCGGCCCGTCCGGCCCGTCCGGCTGGCGGCGCGAACGGGGGTCGGGCAGCACACGTACCCGATCGGCCTCGCCCCCGCCACCACTTCGGTCCCCGCCCGCGCCTCGGTCCCCGTCCCCGTTCCGTTCCCCGTCCGCGCCCCCGTTCAGGACGAATCCGTAACGGTCCCCGTCGGACGCCTCGGCCTCCACCGTCCACCAGCCGGCCCGCCCGTCGTCGCGCGCCATCGCCCGTCGCGCGCCCGCCAGCCACAGGTCGACCGCGTCCGCGTCCGGTGCCCATACCTCGAACAGCATGCAACGCTCCTCGTCTTCTCGCGCACCCGTGCCCCGTCGTCGGCAGCAGCCGCGACGGCTGGCTCACGACACTGGATCGAGCCCGTTACTGGCGATTAAGGTCTGGTCCTGATCATTGCCCTGCCCGCTTTCGCTCAATACGCACTCCCTCTTACGGCTGTGGAGGCCGACATGAACGTGCCGCGGTCGAATGTGCCGATGCCGAACGCACCAGTGCCCGCCGCGCCGGCGCCGAACGGGTCCGGGACGAGCGGGTCCGCGACGACCGCGGCCGCGTCCGCCGTGCCCGTGTTCCCGCCCGGTTTCCTCTGGGGGGCATCCGCATCCGCGTTCCAGACGGAGGGGGCGGCCGACACCGACGGCAAGGGGCCCTCCGGCTGGGACGCCTTCGCCGCCCAGCCCGGACGCATCAAGGACGGCACCGACGTCGGTCGCGGCACCGGATTCCACCAGCACTACCGCGAGGACGTCGCCCTCCTGGCCGGGCTCGGCGCCGACGCCTTCCGGTTCTCCATCAGCTGGCCGCGCGTGGTGCCCGGGGGCAGCGGCGCCGTCAATCCGCAGGGCCTCGACTTCTACGACCGCCTCGTCGACGAACTGTGCGCCCACGGCATCACCCCCGCCCCCACCCTCTACCACTGGGACACCCCGCTGCCGCTGGACGAGGCGGGCGGCTGGCTCAACCGGGACACCGCCTACCGCTTCGCGGAGTACGCGGGCATCGTCGCCGAACGCCTCGCCGACCGCGTACCGATGTGGATCACCATCAACGAACCTGCCGAGGTGACCCTGCTCGGCTACGCCCTCGGCCGGCACGCACCGGGCCACACCCTCCTCTTCGACGCCCTGCCCGCCGCCCACCACCAGCTCCTCGCCCACGGACTGGCCGTGCGCGCGCTGCGCGGCGCGGGCGCCGACAACATCGGCGTCGCCGTCTCGCACACCCCCGTCTGGCCCGCGGGCGACCGCGACGAGGACCGCTCCGGGGCGGAGCTGTACGACACGATCACCAACTGGCTGTTCGCCGACCCCATCCTCACCGGCCGCTACCCCGACGAGAACTTCGCCGCGCTGATGCCCGGTCCGGTCGCGGACGACCTCGCGACCATCTCCACCCCGCTCGACTGGTACGGCGTCAACTACTACAACCCCACCCTCGTCGGCGCCCCCGACGCACAGGCCCTCGACTCCTTCTCCGGCTTCGAGATGCCCGCCGAACTCCCCTTCGGCATCCGGGAGATAGAGGGTTACGAGAAGACCGACTTCGGCTGGCCCGTCGTCCCCGACGGACTGCGCGAGACCCTCGTGCAACTGCACGCCCGCTTCGGCGACCGCCTCCCGCCGCTCTACATCACCGAGAACGGCTGCGCCGTCGACGAACCCGCCCGCGACACCCGCCGGATCGCCTACCTCGAAGGACATCTGAAGGCCCTGCACGCCGCGATCGGCGCGGGCGTCGACGTCCGCGGCTACTTCACCTGGTCGCTGACCGACAACGTCGAGTGGATCGAGGGAGCCAGCAAGCGCTTCGGACTGGTGCACATCGACTACGAGACGCTGCGCCGCACCCCCAAGGACTCCTACGCCTGGTACCGCGACCTGATCCACGCCCAGAAGAACGGACACGCGGCGGCCGGGGGCGCCTGACGGCGTCCCGCGCCCGGGTCCCTCACAGCCGTCCCTTCACGGCCGCCCGCTCCTTCTCCCACCCCCCATGTGACGGTCGGTCTTACGAACCGCCCCGTGCGTGATCAATACTTCGCGCCCTGGTCGCTTCGTGGTGGTCCCGGGCCCGACCGGGGATCTCCGTGCACGGGACGCCCGCCTCCGTGCCGGCTGCTGCTCGGCGTGGGGCCGCGCGGCGAGGACGCGACGATCCCCGCCGAACAGCGCCTGCGCCTGGGGCGGTCGGCGGAACTCGCCCGCCGGGGCGCTCAGTCCCAGACCATGTCGAAGGAGCGCCCGAAGTCCGCATAGCCGAGGCGGGCGAAGGACGCGGCCATCGGGGCGTTGCCGAGATCGGTCGCGGCCCGGATCCGGTCCACTCCGTCCTGCGCGGCCAGCAGCCGGGTTCCCTCGGCGAGGATGCCGTCCACGTACCCGTGGCCGCGCCGGGCGGGAAGGACGCCGATGTACGCGATGATCGGGTTGTAGTCGTTGCGCGCCGGGATCACGAACCCGACCGGCTCGCCGCCCGGCAGTTCGGCGATGCGCCACCACTCGCGCGGGGTGGCGTACCGGGCCAACTCCTCGTCGTAGTGCTTCTCGGCCGCCTCCCGGGCGCTGAGCCCGGACGCCAGATCGGCCCGGCCGTGGGCGTCCAGGGTGCCCTCCATCACCGCCGTCATCAGCGCGAGCAGATCTCCCCGGCCTTCCACCGGGCGGAACCGCAGCCGTCCGTCGTCCGGCGGCACCGGCGTACCGGCGCGCCACTCCAGGCGCAGCCGCTCCACCAGCATCCGCGCCCCGGAGCGCTCCATCACCCGGATCCGCGCCTCGACGCTCTCACGGGTGGCCGGGTCCTCGCGCCAGTCCGGTGGCACGTAGCGGCCGTACTCGGGGCGTTGCGCGCCGGCCGGTACGACCGCCGCCGTCGCCGTCTCCAGCAGCCGCAGGCCCGCCTCCTCGCGTTCGGGCCGTGGCAGGGCGTCGTCCAGGTCGAAGACGTCGAGGAGCAGAGGGGCGTCCCCGTCCCGGCTCCACCAGGCGATCCGGGCCACCACGTGCTCGCCGCGCAGCGCCACCCACATCCACCCGGGACGCCGGCGCCCGCTCTCCAGGTCCTCGGCGAGCTCGTCGTCGAGGAGGTAGGACAGACGGAGAAAGAGCCCGAGTTCGTCCGCGCCGGTCAGCGGACGGATGGTCAGTTCCTGTGATGTCGTTTCCGGTGAAGCTGGGGGCACGAGGTCTCCTCGACGGCTGGGGAAGGCAGCCCGGGGGACCACGGGCGGCGCGAGACGGGAGACGGTAGCAACCGCTCCCCGGCACTGCTCGCGGTTTTCGCGGCGGCGCGCGGCCCGGACGGGAGCGCGCCCGTGCGGGCCGGGGTTCTTCTGGACACTCCGGGGCGGTCGGGCCGACAATTGGGCGCGTGACGTCCCCCTTTGAGTCCCACACGTACCCCGCGCGGCCGTCGGACGCCCAGCGCGACCGTGTGATCGGCGTGCTCAGAGACGGCGCCGCACAGGGAAAGCTGTCGCACGACACGTTCATGCGCCGCATGGAACTGGCTCTCGTCGCCCGGAGCCCGGACGAACTGTCCGCCCTCACCGCCGACCTGGCGGGGAGCGAGGGGCGCTGGTCGCGGCGGGTGCTGAAGGTCGTGGGCGGGGTGTCCGGCTTCCCCGGCCGGGTGCGCCGGGTCTGGCGGACCGAACGGCTGCCGAGGCTCCTGCTTCCCGTCCCCGGTCCGTACCCCCTGCTGATCGGTCGCGATCCCGGCAACGGACTGCGGCTCAGCCACGAGTCCGTCTCCCGGCTCCATGCCGAACTCACCACGCGGGACGGCCGCTGGATGCTCCGCGATCTCGGCTCGACCAACGGCACCTGCGTCAACGGGCAGCGCGTCGTCGGAGTGGTCCCGGTCCGCGAGGGGGACCAGGTGAGCTTCGGGGGAATGAGTTTCCGGCTCACCGCGCCCGTCCCCGAACCTCCCGCCTGACGGCGAGCCCCGCCGCCCGGCGCGCGCCCGGTCCGCGATCCGGTCCGCGATCCGGTCACCGAGGTGATCGGGACCGCGCTGCGGCGGTCGGTGGCCTACTGGGTCCTGACGGGCGACCGGGTCCCTTGTTCCCGGGCCCACAGGGGCTCGCGTGCCCGGCCGGAGCCTTGCGCGGGACAAGGGAACGACCACGGGTTCCGCCGGACGGCCCTCAGCCGGTCCCGGCCCGGGCGAGCAGCGCCACCGGCCGTTCGGCGAACAGCTCGGCGACCGCGACCGAGGGCCCGGTGAACTTCCGGCCCGGCGTCAGCAGATCGGTCCACGGCCCGTCGTCCGGGAGCACCAGCTCCGTGTCGTGCCAGCCGCCCGACTCGGCCAGCCGCAGCGACAGCCGGGTCACCGCCGTGACCACCCCTCCCGAGCGGCTGAACGCCAGACAGTGCGCGGCCGCCGGACCGCGCGCGCTCAGCGGGACGTACGTACCGGACTCCCCGAACACCCCGGGCCGCTCGCGCCGCAGCCGCAGCACCACCGACGTGAGTTCCGCCTTCTCCTCGCAGGGGCCGTCCTCGGGCGGTAGGCGGAAGGGCCGCCGGTTGTCCGGGTCGACGAGCGCCACGTACTCACGTTCCGTGCCCTGGTACAGGTCCGGCACTCCCGGCATCGTCAGGTGCACCAGCGCCGCGCCGAGCACATTGGCCCGCGCGTACGGGGCGAGCGTGGCCGTGAACCGGTCCAGCGTCTCGCGCACCCGACCGCCGTCCGCCGCCGGTCCGGCCGCGACGAAGTCCGTCACTGCCCGCTCGTACCCCGGATCGCGCTCGGTCCACGTGGTGGACAGCCCCGCCTCGCGCACCGCCTTCAGCAGTGCCGGTTCCAGCCGTCCCGCCGCCTCCCCGGCCGGCAGTCGCGCGCAGCCCGCGGCCGTCTGCCACGCCTGCCAGGCGAACTGCTCGTCGGGCGCGGTCGCGGGAGTCGTCCGCGCCAGCTCCACCACCAGCCAGGACCACTGCTCCGGGCACTCCGTCAGCACCGCGACGCGGGCCCGTACATCGGCGCTCCGCTTGGTGTCGTGCGTGGTCAGGACCGTGCCCGTGGCGGGCCGGTCCCGGGCCAGCCGGGCACAGAACGCGTGGAACTCGTCCGGCGTCACGGCCGGCCGCCCGGGGTCACCGCCCACCTCGTTCGCCGAGAGCAGCGGGACGTACCGGTAGAACGCCGTGTCCTCGACCGACTTGGCACGCAGCGCCGACGCGGTCTGCGCGAACCGGGCGCAGAACGCGGCCCGGTCGGGCCCCCCGCCCAGCCGTCCCAGCGCCAGGTCCCGCACCACGTCCACCGCCGACGCCTCCTCCGGCACGGCGAACGCAGCCTTCGCGTCGCGTACGACCACGTCCGGCAGCGTCTCCGGGGGCGTCCCGGGCTCCACGTCCGGGGGAGCCCCCGGGCCCACCGCGGAGGCCGGCCTCGGGCACGGACCGCCCGCCGTCACATACGCGCGGTAGACCGGCATACGCACCAGCAGCTCGCGAACGGCGGTGTGCAGGGCCCACGGCGCGTGGTCGCGCAGCACGGGGTCCTCGGCGCAGACGCGTGCGGCGAGCCTGGTGAGCAGGCCGGTCTCGGCGGCCAGCTCATGCGTCACGACCTCGTGCGCGGCGCGCCGGACGGTCGCCTTCCACGACCCGCCGCGGTCCATGGCCGGTCCCGCGTGTTCCCGGTAACGTCCGATCAGTTCCGCGGCCCCCATCGGGTCGACGAAGAGGCCGTCGATCCGATGCAGCGCGTCGTACCCGGTCGTACCCGCGACGGGCCAGTCGGCGGGGAGCGGCTCGTCACCGGTGAGGATCTTCTCCACGACCGTCCACCGCCCGTCGGCCGCGGCCGCGAGTCGCTCCAGATACGCCCCGGGATCGGCGAGCCCGTCCGGGTGGTCGACGCGCAGCCCGTCGATCACCCCGTCCCGGACCAGTTCGAGAATCTTGCCGTGGGTGGCGTCGAAGATCTCCGGGTCCTCGACGCGTACCCCGATGAGACCGGAGACGGTGAAGAACCGGCGGTAGTTCAGTTCGGTACGGGCCAGCCGCCACCAGCAGAGCCGGTAGTGCTGGGCGTCCAGCAGTTCCGGCAGCGGCAGGTGCGCGGTGCCGGCCCGGAGCGGGAACTCCTGCTCGCCGTGGCGGAGCACCTCCCCCTCGACCCGCAACGCGTCCAGCTCGTCGCCGATCCGCTCGCCGAGCACCGGCAGCAGCACCCTGCCGCCGCCCGCCTCCCAGTCGATGTCGAACCAGCGCGCGTACGGTGACGCGGCGCCCTCGCGCAGCACCTCCCACAGCGGGCGGTTGAGGCGCGGCACGGCCGCCATGTGGTTCGGCACGATGTCCACGACCAGCCCGAGGCCGTGTTCCCGGGCCGTACGGGCCAGCCGCCGCAGCCCCTCCTCGCCGCCGAGCTCGGCGCGCACCCGCCCGTGGTCGACCACGTCGTAGCCGTGCCGGGAGCCCGGCACGGCCTCCAGGACCGGGGAGAGATGCAGATGCGAGACCCCGAGTGCGGCGAGGTAGGGCACGGCGTCCTCGGCGGCCGGGAACGGGAAGTCGGGCTGGAGCTGGAGCCGGTAGGTGGCGGTGGGCGTCATGCGCCGTTACGTACCCGGCCCGCGCGCCCCTGTGTCACGGAACGCCGCAAAGGGCCCGACCGGCGGTGTCGCGGCCCGCCCCGCGATGCGCCGGGGCGTGCACGCCTGGAACCCGCGCCCGATGCCCGCGCCGGGCGTGCATGCCGCGTGCGGACACCGCTCACGCCCGGCGCCGCGCGTACGCCGGACACCGTTCACGCCCCGCGCGTACGCCGGACACCCTCGCGCCCCACGTCCCCGCGTCCCGCCGCGCACCTACGCGCGGGCATGCGAGACGTCCGCACCGGGCAGCCGCGCGCCCGCCGGGGATTGCGGGACAGCCCTTAGGCCGGGCGCTGGAGCACCGCCATGCTCCGCCCGACCAGCGTCACCCGTTCGCCTGCCGACACCTTCGGCCCGCAGCCCGGCAGGACCCCGGCCGGGCGCGCCGTGTCGACGACCACCATCCACTGCCGCCCGTGATGCACCGGCACACGGAACTCGAGGGTCTCGGCGCTCGCGTTGAACATCAGCAGGAAGGAGTCGTCGGAGATCCGCTCGCCGCGCGGCCCCGGCTCCGAGATCGCGTGGCCGTTGAGGAAGACCGTCAGCGCCTTGGCGTGCGCCGCCTGCCAGTCCCGCTGCGTCATCTCCCGGCCCCCGGGCGTGAACCACGCGATGTCCGACAGCTCGTCGTGCGTGCCCTCGACCGGACGGCCGTGGAAGAACCGGCGGCGGCGGAAGACCGGATGGTCGCGGCGGAGCCAGACCATCGCCCGGGTGAACTCCAGCAGGCTGCTGCCCAGACCGTCCGCCTCGCCCGCACCGTCCTCCCCCGCACCGTCCTCCCCCTCGCCGTCCTCCGCCCCGGACTCGCCGTCCATGACGCCGCCCTGCGGTCCGCTCCGCGCGGCGTCGGCCGGGTCCGGCCAGTGCACCCACGACAACTCGTTGTCCTGGCAGTACGCGTTGTTGTTGCCGCGCTGGGTGCGCCCGAACTCGTCGCCGTGGCTCAGCATCGGCACGCCCTGGGACACCATCAGCGTGGCGACGAAGTTCCGCATCTGCCGCATCCGGAGCTCCAGGACCTCCGGGTCCTCCGCCTCGCCCTCCACCCCGCAGTTCCAGGACCGGTTGTAGCTCTCGCCGTCCCGGTTGCCCTCGCCGTTGGCCTCGTTGTGCTTGTCGTTGTACGCGACCAGGTCGTGCAGCGTGAACCCGTCGTGGCAGGTGGCGAAGTTGATCGAGGCGAGCGGGCGCCTCCCGTCGTCCTGGTACAGATCGGACGAGCCCGTCAGCCGCCCGGCGAACTCGGCGAGCGTCCGCGGCTCGCCCCGCCACAGGTCCCGCACGGTGTCCCGGTACTTGCCGTTCCACTCGGTCCACAGCGGCGGGAAGTTGCCGACCTGGTAGCCGCCCTCGCCCACGTCCCACGGCTCGGCGATCAGCTTCACCTGGCTGACCACCGGATCCTGCTGCACCAGGTCGAAGAACGACGACAGCCGGTCCACCTCGTGGAACTGCCGGGCCAGCGTGGCCGCCAGATCGAACCGGAAGCCGTCGACGTGCATCTCCGTGACCCAGTACCGCAGCGAGTCCATGATCAGCTGGAGCACGTGCGGCGACCGCATCAGCAGGGAGTTCCCCGTCCCCGTGGTGTCCATGTAGTACCGCTGGTCGTCCGCGAGCCGGTAGTACGAGGCGTTGTCCAGGCCCCGGAAGGAGAGCGTCGGCCCCAGGTGGTTGCCCTCGGCGGTGTGGTTGTAGACCACGTCGAGGATCACCTCGATGCCCGCCTGGTGCAGCGCCCGCACCGCCTGCTTGAACTCCAGCACCTGCTCGCCGCGGTCGCCCCAGGACGCGTAGTCGTTGTGCGGGGCGAAGAACCCGATCGTGTTGTAGCCCCAGTAGTTGGCCAGCCCCGCGTCCACCAAGCGGTGGTCCTGGACGAACTGGTGAATGGGCATCAGTTCGATCGCGGTGACGCCGAGTTCGGTCAGATGGGCGATCACCTCCGGATGCGCCAGTCCCGCGTACGTCCCGCGCAGCTCCTTCGGGAGCCCCGGATGGAGCATCGTCAGGCCCTTCACATGGGCCTCGTAGATCACCGTGCGGTGGTAGTCGGTACGCGGCCGCCGGTCGTCGCCCCAGTCGAAGTACGGGTTCACCACGACCGAGGTCATGGTGTGCGGCGCCGAGTCGAGGTCGTTGCGCGCGTCGGGCCGGCCGAACGGATAGCCGTACACCGCCTCGCCCCACCGGACCTGCCCGGCCACGGCCCTGGCGTACGGATCGAGCAGCAGCTTCGCGGAATTGCAGCGGACCCCGCGCTCGGGCTCGTACGGCCCGTGCACCCTGAAGCCGTACCGCTGTCCGGGCATCACCCCGGGCAGATAGGCGTGGCGGACGAAGGCGTCGGTCTCCCTGAGCTCCACCGCCGTCTCGGAACCGTCGTCGTGCAACAGGCACAACTCGATTCGGTGGGCGGCCTCCGAGAAGACCGCGAAGTTGGTCCCGGCGCCGTCGTACGTGGCTCCGAGGGGATACGCCTGTCCCGGCCAGACCTGCATAGCTTCGACTCTTCCACTTCTGATCCGGGTGCCTGGTGGTTATGGGTCGTTCGAGCACGGTCTCTCATGAATATTCCGTATCTTCCCGATCTTCTCGAATCTTCCCCGAAACGGGTGCGGCTTCCTAGGACGTCGCACGGGCCGGTCAACATCGGTCCGCTCCGTGTCGCCCCCGGGGCCGGAATCCCGGGCCCCGAAATCTCTCCGGCCCCGGAACGAAGCCTCGGGCAGGGGTCCAATCGCTATGAATCCGCTCACTACGGCGGATCTCGCCTGGGGGAACGCGCTTTCCCCGTTGGGGAGTTGATGAAAGCAGCCTGTGCATCCGGCTGCACCGGATCGCGCTCGCGGAGTACCCTTCCTTGATCGTTGGTGGGGGAGTGGAAGGCGGTGCACGGGTGAGCTCGGAAGGCTTCGAGCTGCCCCCGGGTGACACAGGTCACGAGGGGGAATCCGCCGATGCCCCACCAGGGGCGGTCTCGCTTGCCCGGCCCGTGGAGATCGGCGCGGAACTGGACTGGGGAGCGGACGCCTGGAGTGAGGTGCGCACCCGCGCCCAGCGGGCCGGACGCGCCTACATCTGGCTGAACCTCGTGGAGCAGCGGCTGCGGGCCGTGGTCGCGGCGGTGCTGCGGCCCATCTACGAGCCGGTCCACGGCGAGGAGTGGGTGGTGGCCGCCGCCGGGCCCGCCGGGCAGGAGTGGGTGCAGCGTGCCGTCGCCGTGCGCGAGGTCTCCCGGCGCAAGGGCTATCTGCTCGACCCGGCCGACGACAACGTGCTCAGCTTTCTCACCCTGCCCCAGCTGCGGGAGCTGCTGGTCCAGCACTGGCCGTGCTTCGAGCCCTACTTCGACGACCGCCGCGAGGTCGAACTGGCGCTCGACGAGCTGGAGGTCGCGCGCAACGTGGTCTCCCGCAACCGCGCGCTGAACGAGGCGGTCCTCGCCCAGGCCGAGCGCGCCTCCGCCCGGCTCCTGGAGATCCTGGGCGGCGGCGCCTCGGTCCCGTCGGCCGACCGGCTCCCGGTCGACGCCGTCGAGGAACTGGTCGGCGACCGGTACGCGGACGTGGTGTCGGTCCATCCCGACCGGGTGCGGCTCCAGCGCCAGCTCCCCGCCGAGGACCTGTTCGGCGGCTCACGGCGCCTCGACGCGATCGGCATCGGACTCAACCTGCTGGTGCAGAACTTCTCCGGCCGCAGGCTGATCCGGCTGGCCGAGTCCGGCTGCCGGGTCAGGCTGCTGTTCATCAACCCGGCGAGCAGCGCGGTCAAGCGGCGCGAGCGGGAACTGGGCCTCAAGAAGGGCGAACTGAGCCGGTCCGTGGAGATGAACATCCTCCACATGCGCCGCGTCCGTTCCAAGCTCCGCGACCCCGGGGCGTTCGAGATCCACGTCTTCGACGAGACACCGCGCTTCACGGCCTACCTCGTGGACGGCGACGGGACGGACGCGGTCGGGGTGGTGCAGCCGTATCTGCGGCGCGCACGCGGCATGGAGTCGCCCGTGCTGGTGCTGCGGGGCGGCGGGCGCGCGGTGGTGCGGGCCGGGCAGGACAGCGAGCACGGCTTGTTCGAGACGTACCGCGAGGAGTTCGAGTCCGTGTGGACGGACTCCCGGCCCGTCTCCTGAGGGGCCGTGGGCCCGTTGTCAGTGGTGCGTGCGAGGGTGGTCACCACATGGGGGAGGAACACGAAGGAGGTACCCGATGAGCTGGCACCGGGAGGCGCTGGTCGGCTTCGACCTGGAGACGACGGGCACGGACCCGCTGGAGGCCCGGATCGTGACGGCCGCGGTCGTGGGCGTCGAGACGGGGGACGGGGAGCCGGTGCGGCAGCGCACCTGGCTGGCGGATCCGGGCATCCGGATCCCCGCGCAGGCGTCGGCGATCCACGGCATCAGCAGCGAGCGGGCGGCGGCGGAGGGGCGGCCGGTGCGCGAGGTGGCCGACGAGATCGCCGACACGCTCACCGGCCACTGGCGCCGGGGCGTCCCCGTCGTCGCGTACAACGCGGCCTTCGACCTGACGCTGCTGACGGCCGAGCTGCACCGGCACGGGCTGCCGTCCCTGAGCGACCGGCTCGACGGCGCCGGGATCGGACCGGTCGTCGACCCGTACACCATCGACCGGGCCGTCGACCGCTACCGGAAGGGGAAGCGGACCCTCGAAGCGGTCTGCGTCGAGTACGGGGTGGTGCACGGCGGCGCCCATGACGCGGCGGCGGACGCGCTTGCCGCGGTCCGGGTGGCGTACGCGATAGCCGAGCGGCACGGCTCGGTGGCCGGGCTCACCGCCGCCGAACTGCACGAGCGCCAGGTGGAGTGGTACGCGCGATGGGCGGCCGACTTCCAGGAGTTCCTGCGCCGCAAGGGCACCGCGGACGCCGTGGTGGACGGCCACTGGCCGCTGCGGGAGCCCGCCCGGGTGACCGGCTGAGGGCGGGAGTGCCCCGGCCCGCCGGGGCTCACCGGCCGGCCTCCGCTCCGCCGGGATCGCACGACGGCCGCAGGCCCCGCCGGGAAGCCCGGGACGGTGTCTCAGAACGGATACCACCGCACGGTCGTGTCCCCGTCGCGCAGCGACGCCACCCTGCGGCGGAACTCCACGAGCGCCTTGGGGTTGGTCGGCGCGTGCTGAGACACCCACGCGCAGCTCGCCGTCTCCCGGGCGCCGCGCAGTACCGCGCAGCCGTCCCACTCGCGGACGTCCCAGCCGTACGCGGCGGTGAAGGCGTCGTACGCCTCGGCGGGCAGACCGTACCGGTCCCGCGACAGCGCGAGCACCACCAGGTCGTGCTCCCGCAGGTCCGCCGAGAAGGTCTCCAGATCGACCAGCACCGGCCCGTCCGGGCCGATGTGCACGTTGCGGGGGAGGGCGTCACCATGGATCGGACCGGGGGCCAGACGCGGGATCAGCGTCGCCGCGGCCGCGGCGAAGCCGTCACGGCGCTCCCGCAGATAGTCGGCGTCGGACGGATCGATCGCGTCGCCCGCGAGCCGTAGCCAGCGCTCGACGCCGCCCAGCAGCTCCCGGGGCGGAAGCGTGAACCCGTCCGGGGCGGGCAGGGTGTGGACCAGCCTGAGCAGCCCCGCCAGATCGCGTGGCTCGGCGGGGCGCACGGCCATCGGCAGCCGGTGCCAGAACGTCAGCGGATGACCCTCCACCAGCCGTACCCCGGGCTCCGCCGCCCGTACGGCGGGGACGCCGGAGGCGGCCAGCCACCGCGCCACCGCCACTTCGCGCTCGGCCCGGTCCCGCAGCTCCGGGCTGCGCACCGCGTCCCGGCCGACCTTGACCACCAGATCGTCCACGGCGAACACCGCGTTCTCGCCCAGCGCGAGCAGCTCCGCGCCGCCGGACAGTCCGGCAGCGACCAATACCTCACGCGCACGCATTTCGTTCATGGATCCGATTTTCGCACTTTTGTCGGCCGGGTTTGGTAAACCGACGGCCCCTCAGCGCGATGACGAGGATCACCTGAGCGTTCAGGGCGGTAAGAACCCGATCAAATGACGTAAAGGGGCCCATTCTTGACATCAGTCAGCGCGGGCGTGCGAACCGGGTGAAAGGGCCGTATCGGTGGCTTCCAGGGCCTGAACGCCAGGCTCCTGGAGGCATCCGGCGTCCGCGTGCCGACCCCTGCCCGTCCCTGGAGCTGGGGCGAGTTCCGCCGCGCGGCCAGGAAAATGACAGGCGAGGGCAGGTGCGGGGTCGCCCGGCCGCTCAAGGGACCGGTCTCCCTCACCCTCAACCTCGGGCTCTCCGCGGGCGGCAGGCTCTTCCGCCGCGGTCCCGACGGCAGGGTGGCCCTTTGGGCCGAGCCCGGCGACCGGGGCGTCCCCGGATTCGTCCACGACCAGACCGCCGTCGACTGCGGTGCCGACCCCACCGCGCTCGGCATGAGCGGTTCCGGCACCCTCCCCAGCTTCTTCGGCGCACCGTCGGGCCCCGGGTGCCGGGACGGCGTCGACGGCCGGGGGCGTAAACAAGCCGAGTCCTCGTCGGTGCGCGCGGCCCGGCGCGCTCCGCCTTCCCTCGTGCGAAGCGTACGGGCCCTCCTGGCGGGGGCGTCGGGGCCGTGCGAATGGTCCATCTTGCGGCGCCCGCGCCCGACTTGGGCCCGCCTGGCCGAATTTTTATTACAAAACTTTGTTGCGTAAGTCACAGCCGTAAGAAGGTCTTGATCTGAGCGCGTCAATCGGCAAGGGTTTCGAGCCAACCCCCGGAGATCTTCCAGCCGGGGGTCAATCCCCCCACAAAGAATGACGAGGAGACCCCTCTTCATGGCTATTCACAAGCGCGCACGCCGGATCAAGCTCACCGCCGCGATAACCGCTGTGGCGGCGGCCGCCGGAGTCACCCTGCTGAACACGCCCGTGGCCGGAGCCGCGTCCGCTCCCGCGATGGGTGTCGTCTACGGCGCCGGCGCGGCGGATGCCGTCCAGGGCAGCTACATCGTGATGCTGGACCACAAGGCCGACAAGTCGAAGCTGGCCAAGAAGTACGGCGGCAAGCTCGACCGGAACTTCAAGTCCGCCGTCAACGGCTTCTCCGCCAGCGGCCTCTCGCTCACCGAGGCCAAGCGACTCGCGGCCGACCCGGCCGTCTCCAAGGTGGTCCAGAACAAGAAGTTCCACATCGACGCCACGCAGGAGAACCCGCCGTCCTGGGGGCTGGACCGGATCGACCAGACCGAGACGGCCGGTGACGACGCGTACACCTACCCGGACAGCGCGGGCGAGGGCGTCACCGCCTACGTCATCGACACCGGTGTCCGCACCACGCACGACGAGTTCGAGGGCCGGGCCACCTCCGGATACGACGCGGTGGACGACGACGACAGCGCGGACGACGGCAACGGCCACGGCACGCACGTGGCCGGGACCATCGCCGGTGCCACCTACGGTGTCGCCAAGAAGGCGAAGATCGTGGCCGTCCGGGTCCTCGACGACTCCGGCTCCGGCACCACCGAGCAGGTCGTCGCGGGCATCGACTGGGTCACCGCCAACCACAAGGGCCCCTCCGTCGCCAACATGAGCCTCGGCGGCGGCGCGGACGAGGCGCTCGACGCCGCGGTACAGAAGGCCATCGCCTCCGGGGTCACGTTCGCCGTGGCCGCGGGGAACGAGTCCTCCGACGCGAGCCAGACCTCGCCGGCGCGCGTCCCCGAGGCGATCACCGTCGCCTCGTCCACGGTGGACGACGAGCAGTCGTCCTTCTCCAACTACGGCTCGATCGTGGACATCTACGCACCCGGCTCGGACATCACCTCGTCCTGGAACGACAGCGACGACGGCTCCAACACCATCTCCGGCACCTCCATGGCGACCCCGCACGTCGTCGGTGCCGCCGCCGTCTACCTCGCCGGACACCCGGACGCCACCCCGGACGAGGTCGCCACGGCGCTGACCGAGGGCGCCACCCCCGACGCGATCTCCAACCCGACCGAGGGCACGCCCAACAAGCTGCTCAAGATCGTCGAGTAGTCGCCCCCCGGGCGTGACCGGTGTCCGGACACCGGTCACGCCCGGGGCCCACGGCCGCCGTGCCCTCCCCCACGGGGCGCGGCGGCCGCTCCGTGCGGGCGTGTCGTCCTCAGGGCTGTCCCGTAATCCCTGGTGGATCGGCGTGCGGCGTCGGATGTGGTGCATCGCAAGGCGGAGGGGCGTCCGCATACCGGATGTATGCGGACGTTCCGACAATGCGGCGAGGTGCCGCAGCCGTCGTCGCGCGCCCGCGATGGATTACGGGACAGCCCTTAGGGTGTGCCCATGACGATGTACGCGGCGCTGTTGCGCGGGATCAATGTGAGCGGCCACAAGAGGGTGCCGATGGCCGAACTCCGCACGCTGCTCACCGAACTGGGCCACGGAGACGTCCGTACCCATCTGCAGAGCGGCAACGCCGTCTTCAGCAGCCCGTCGGACGACGAGGACCTGCTCGCCGCCGACCTGGAGCGGGCCATCGAGAAGCGGTTCGGGTTCGCCGTCCCCTGCCTGGTCCGCGACGGCGCGTACCTCGCGGCGGTCGCCGCGGCCTGCCCCTTCCCGGCCGCCGAGCTGGAGGGCAGGCAGTTGCACGTCACCTACTTCGGGCAGCCCGTGGACGCGGCGCGCTTCGAACGGATCGAGGCGGCGGACCACCTCCCCGAGGAGTTCCGGCTCGGGGACCGCGCGCTGTACCTCTACGCACCCGACGGGTTGGGCCGGTCCAGGCTCGCCGACGCGCTGTCCCGCCCCTCCCTCGCCCCGGGTATCACCGCCACCTCCCGCAACTGGAACACCGTGCTCAAGCTGGTGGAGTTGACGGCGGCCGGGGAGACCACGCACCACGGAGCCGGCGCATGACCGGGACGCCACCCGGCGTGGCCGCGGCGGTGGAGGGCGAACTGCGCCTTCTCGACCCGGCGGTACGCGCCTGCGCCTACGACCTCGCCCAGGTGCTGCACCCGGACTACCGCGAGATCGATTCCACCGGCCGGATCTGGGACCGCGACGCGATGATCGCCTCGCTCACCGGTCAGGGCGCCCCGCGCCCCGGCCCCCTCACCGCGTCGCGGATGCGCGGCGTTCAGCTGGACGGCGGACTGGTCCACCTCACCTACGACACCGAACGCAAGGGGCGCCTCGCCCACCGCAGTTCGCTGTGGCTGTTCACCGGGACGGGCTGGGCGCTCTACTTCCACCAGGCCACACCGTTCGCCGCGACGGCCACGGACATCGTTCCCCACGCCGACGACTGAGCCCGCGCGGCGGCGCGTCACGGGCCGCGAGCCGTGGCGTACGGACCCTGCGCGGGCGACCGCCGCGCTCGTCGGCGGGTGGTCACGGTCGTCGGTGGACGGCCGCGGACAGACGGGGACGGTCGCGCGGTCAGGGGCGGACCCGCTCGTTCAGCGGCGTGCGGCCCGGTGGGCCCGCGCCGTCCACCGGCCGTCCGTACGGGAGATCCGCACCGGATGTCCGAAGGTCGCTGACCAGGCCGGTGGTCAGCACCTCGTCCGCGTCGCCCGACGCCACATGGCGTCCGCCGCGCAGCAGAATCGCGTGCGTGGTGGACGCCGGCAACTCCTCCAGATGGTGCGTGACCAGGACGGTGGCCGGCTCCGGATGCTCCTCGCGCAGCGCGTCCAGACTGTCCAGCAACTGCTCGCGGGCCGCGAGATCCAGGCCCGTGGCCGGCTCGTCGAGCAGCAGCAGGCGCGGCTCGGGCATCAGCGCGCGGGCGATGAGCGTACGGCCCCGCTCGCCCTGCGAGAGCGCGGGCCAGCGCGACTCCGTCTTCCCGCCCATGCCGAGGGTCTCCAGCAGGGTCTGGCGGCCCGGTTTCGCTGCGCCCGGGTCGGGGACCAGCGAGGCACCGGCTCGATCGAGTTGGTCAGACCGGTCAGCACCACCTCGCGCACCGACAGCGGGGAACGCAGCGGATGCCGTGCGGTGAGGCCCGAGCCTCGGGCGGCCGTCGTCCGCCGGGGAATGGGCGGCCGGGGGTGGGTAACCACTCAGCGAGAGAGCGGGAGGCGCTGTGCAGTGTCCCAGATGCGGCAAGCAGATGAGCCGTAACGTCGGTGGCTGGTGGACCTGTTGGAGCTGCGGCAACACCCAGCCCGGATACGGGGCGCCCTCGGTGTCCCGGCCGGCCGCGCCGGTCACGGGCGCGGGCGTGTCGATGTGCCGCGTGCTCATATGAGACCGGCTACGGTACCCGCTGCGGGACCGGTTCCGGTACCCGCAGCGGGGCCGGCGAGATCCCTGCCGCCTGCATCGATCTCCCGCTTCCCGCCGTCCGGAGCCGTCCAAGTGCCCTATGGTGGTGCGGTGTCGACAGGAAACACCGTGGTCGCGCGCAACATGCGCTTCCTCAGAGAGCAGCGTGGGTTGTCGCTGGCCGAACTCGCCCGCCAGGCCGGGCTGGCCAAGCAGACGCTCTCCAAGGTCGAGCTGGGCACCGGAAATCCCACGGTGGAGACGCTGTTCGCGGTCGCGGCCGCCCTCGGCGTGCCGGTGACGCGACTGGTGGCCGAACGCGAGCAGGTCATGACCGTGCGTCGGGGCCGGGACGCGTCCTGGCAGGAGCGCTCCGGCTACGAGGTCCGTAGCCTCGACCATGTCTACGGCTCGGGCGTCATCGAGAACTACGTGCTGCGGATCCGGGGCGAGGGGCACTCGCAGCCCCACCCGGTGGGCACGCTCGAACATCTCTACGTCATCAGCGGCCGGGTCAGGGTGGGCCCGGAGGACAGTCCGGTGGAGCTGTCCGCCGGTGACTTCGTACGTTTCCCCGGCGATCGCCCCCATCTGTACGCGTCCCTCGACGAGGAGAGCGTGGTGCACATCGTGGTGAGCGTGCCGCGGGTCCAGCCGGGCACCGGCGGGGTGCACGGCGGTGTGCGCCGCGAAAACGGTGTGGCCACCGAGGACTGACACCCGACGGGCGAGCGACGCTGTCGGCGTTCAGGCGTTCAGGCGTTCAGGCGTTCAGGCGTTCAGGCGTTCAGGCGCCCCGGCGGCACGTCGTTGCGCGACGGTGCGCGACGGTGCCGGGGGCCGGGCCGGGCGGGGCGGCGAGGCTCAGGCGGCCGCGGGCTCCGCCGACGCCGGGCGGCGACGGCCGCGCGGGCGGGCCGCGGCGCCCAGCTCCCTGGCCGCCTCGAAGGCGACCCGGCGCAGCTCCGGCGCGACCCGGGCGGGTTCGAAGCGGTGCAGTGCGCCGGAGACCGAGATCGCGGCGACCGGGCGGCCGGCCGCGCCCATGACCGGCACCGCCACGCACGTGACGCCCGGCAGGATCTCCTCGCGCTCGTACGCGATTCCCTCGCGCCGGACCCGGGCCAGTTCGGCCCGGAACTCCGCCGGATCGGTCACCGAGTGCTCCGTCGGCGCGGACAGCCCCTGGGCGATGGCCAGCTCCGCCGCGTCGTGGTCGAAGGCGAGCAGCGCCTTGCCGACCGCGGTGCAGGACGCGGGCAGCCGCGAACCGATCCGGGTGGGCGTACGGGCCCGGCGGTGGCCGTGCAGCTTGTTGACGTACATGACGTCCGTGCGGTGCAGCACCGCCAGGTGCACGGTCTCGTGGGTGAGGACGTACAGCTCGGTGAGGAAGGGGAGCAGCCGTTCCTGGAGCATCAGCGGCGTCGGCCCGTAGGCCCGGCGCCCGATGTCGAAGAGCTGGGGGCCGAGCCGGTAGCTGCTCCCGACGCGCTCGACCACGGCGTTGCGCTGGAGGATGCCCAGCAGCCGGAACGCGGTCGACTTGGTGAGCCGGGTGCGGCGGGCGAGTTCGCTGACGCCGACCTCGCGGTCCTCCTCGGCCAGCGACATCAGCAGGGTCAACGCCTTGTCCACGGCGGTCTGCTGATCCTGCGAGGGGCCGGTGCCGGACGCGCTCCCGGCATCGGTGGTCGAGATGGGGTCGAGCATGTCCGCCTCCGCAACATTCTACGGCGACCACTTCAATGGACGCATGTCCACTTTAGATGACCGTCTCGGCACCGTGAAGAGCAAAGGCTCCGCAAAATGGAGAAAGCGGTGCCTCGCATGTCACATCTGAGGGGCCGGGTGACCGGGCGGACACCCTCCGTGTCCGGACGGTGTGCGAGACGCCTCAGCCGCGGAACCGGGCCGGACGGGCGTAGCGCTCGCCGTCGTCCGGCCCGTGCCCGGGGGTGCGGACCAGGTCAGGGGCGGACGATCACCTTCCCCGTGACCTCACCGTCGATCATGGCGCGGAAGCCGTCGTGGATCGCGGTCAGCGGGATCTCCCGGTCGATCCGGGGCCGCACCCCGGCACTCTCCATGAACCGCAGCAGCGACACGAACTCCTGGCGCGTCCCGCCGGTGGAGCCCAGCACCCTCTGCTGGAGGTAGAAGACCCGGTTCAGGTCGGCCGGCGGGTTGGCCCCGCTGGTCGCGCCGGCCACCACCACCGTGCCGCCGGCCCGCAGCGAGCGCAGCGAGTGGGACCAGGTGGCCTCGCCGACCGTCTCCACGACCACGTCGACCTTCTCCGGAAGCCGTTCCCCGGTGGGCAGCGCCACATGGGCCCCCATCTCCAGGGCCGCGTCCCGCTTCGCCTCCGACCGGCTGGTCGCGTACACCCGGGCTCCGGCCGCCCGCGCCAGCGTGATGGCCGCCGAGGCCACACCGCCCCCCGCGCCCTGCACCAGCACTCGGTCGCCGGGACGTGTCCGTGCCTGGGTGAACAGCATCCGGTACGCGGTCAGCCAGGCCACCGGCAGACAGGCGGCCTCCGCGAAGGACAGCGCGGCCGGCTTGGGGATCAGATTCCGCCGCGGTACGCACAGGAACTCGGCGAACGCCCCGTCGTGCCGCTCCGACAGCAGCGCCCGGCCGGGGTCCAGGGTCTCGTCGCCGCCCCCGGCCTGCGGGTCGCCGATGACCGGATGGACGACGACCTCGTTCCCGTCCTCGTCGTACCCGGCCGCGTCACAGCCCAGCACCATGGGCAGCCGGTCCGCCGGGTGGCCTACCCCGCGCAGCGTCCAGATGTCGTGGTGGTTCAGCGCGGCCGCGACCACGCGGACCACCGCCCAGCCGGGCGGGGCCACCGGAGCGGCGACCTCGCGCAGCTCCAGCCCGCCGAGCGGATCGGCGGGGTCCTGGCGTACGGCGACGGCGGCGAGCATCGGTCCTCCTGGGGGCGGGGCGTCATCGGGATCGGCGCACGGGCGCCTGCCGGCGCACCGCGCGAACCCCCGACCCTTCCCGGACCGGGCGTCCGGCGGCCAGCGGCCGTGCCGGAAAGCGGCACGAACGTCCGGCGGGCCCGCCGGACCCGGCCCGAACCGGCGGACGCAGGACGCAGGACGCGGGCGCGGCCGGTGACCGGGCGCCGGGCGGCGTGACCCGGACGCGTTCCACAGGGCGGCACAACGCGTGGCAGCGCCGCCCGGGACGTCGTCTGCTGGGTGCTGCCCGTACGGACCGACAGCCCGTCCGGCCCCGCCCGTACCCCCTGACCAGACCTGAAGGGACGGCCCGTCATGCAACTCAGCGGACTGGGATACTTCGGACTCCGCACCCGGCACGTCGACCGATGGCGCGCCTTCGCCGAGGACGTGCTCGGACTGTCGGCACGGACCACCGATGACGGGCTGCGGCTGCGTGCGGACGACCGGGCCTGGCGCATCGCCCTGCACGAGGCCGACACCGAGGAATTCGGCTACGTCGGCTGGGAAGTGCCCGGCCCCGCCGAACTGGCCGCCGCGGCGGCGGAGCTGGCCGCCGCCGGTGTCGAAGTGACACACGCCGACGAGCGGTTGCTGCGCGAGCGCGATGTGCTCGGCCTCTTCCACGTCGAGGACCCCGACGGCGTCCGGGTCGAGATCTTCCACGGCGCCCGTACCGCCGTCACGCCGTTCGTCTCGCCGACCGGCGCCCGCTTCGTCACCGGCGAACAGGGCCTGGGCCACGTGGTGTTCTCGGTGCGCGACTACGCCGCGACGCTCCGGTTCTACACGGAACTGCTCGGCTTCCGGATCTCCGACTTCTGCGACCTCGGCCGCAAGCGCATCGCGTTCCTGCACACCAATCCGCGCCACCACTCGCTCGCCTTCGCCGGGCTCGTCATCGAGCCCGAGCGCAAGCCGCGCAAGGACGTCGACCCGGGCGAGCTGTTCCACTTCATGCTGGAGGTCGACGACCTCGACACCGTCGGCCACGCCTACGACCGCTGTCTGGAAGGCGCCGCGCCCGTCGCGCTCACCCTCGGCCGGCACAGCAACGACAAGATGCTCTCCTTCTACGCGATCACGCCCTCCGGCTTCGAGATCGAGTACGGCCACGGGGCGATCACCGTCGCCGACCCGTGGACCGCGACCCGCGTCGACGGCACCAGCCTGTGGGGCCACCACCGCCCGCCCAAGCCCGCCCCCGCCGTGCCCCCGGCCGCCCCGGAAGGAGCCACGGCATGAGCGCCCTGAACCGCACCCCGGCCCCCTCCGTGGACGTCAGCGGGTACTTCGACATCGACCAGGGCCTCGTCGACCGCGGGATCTTCAGCGACAGCGGGCTCTACCAGCAGGAACTGCGCCGCGTCTTCGCGCCCAGCTGGCTGTTCCTCGCCCACGAGTCCCAGTTCAAGAAGCCCGGTGACTTCTTCAGCACGTACATGGGCGAGGACCCGGTCATCGTGACCATGGGCAAGGACCGGCGCATCCGGGCCTTCCTCAACGCCTGCCGGCACCGCGGCATGCGGGTCTGCCGCGCCGACGCCGGAGCCACCAAGGCGTTCACCTGCAACTACCACGGGTGGTCCTTCGACACCTCCGGCAAGCTGATCAACGTCCCCAACCGTGAGGGCTATCCGGCCGACTTCGACGAGAGCCGCTGGGGCCTGATCGAGGTCGCCCAGCTGGACACGTACAAGGGCCTGATCTTCGCGACCTGGAATCCGGACGCCCCCGCGCTGGTCGAGGCGCTCGGCGGCATGACCTGGTACATGGACGCCATGCTCGACCGCGATCCGGAGGGCACCGAGGTCGTCGGCGGGGTCCACAAGTGGGTGCTGGAGGGCAACTGGAAGCTCGCCGCCGAGCAGTTCTCGTCCGACTGGTACCACGTCAACATCTCGCACGCCTCCGCCCTGATGGTCATGTCACCCACCGGCAAGGGGCCAAAGACCGAGATCGTGCAGACGCCCGGCCGCCAGTACACCGACCCGAACGGGCACGGCGCCGGCTTCCCGACCCACCCCAAGAGCCGCTTCGACGACCAGGTGGTGCACGAGTACTACGACTACGACCGGCTGCGCGAACGCCTCGGCAAGGAGCGCGCCGAGGGTCCGATGACGACCGGACACGCCAACGTCTTCCCCAACTTCTCCTACCTGCCCGTGAACGGAAGCATCCGCGTCTGGCACCCCAAGGGTCCGGACCGGATGGAGGTCTGGGCATGGACGATCGTCGACAAGTCGATGCCCGACGAGGTGAAGAACGCCCAGCGGCTCTACAACCTCCGCACGTTCGGACCCACCGGCATCTTCGAGCAGGACGACGGCGAGAACTGGAGCGAGGTCCAGGCCACCGCGCACGGCTTCGTGGCCGGCGGCATGGCGCTCAACTACCAGATGGGCATCGGGACGGGGGCCGAGGACGGCGTCCACCCCGGCACCACCGGACACCTGTACTCCGACGGGGCCGCCCGTGGCTTCTACACCCGCTGGCGCGACCTGATGAACACCCCGGCCTGGCACGAGAAGGCGGCTGAAGAACGATGAACACCACCGGCAACGCGATCCGGGTCGCCGACATCGGCGACATCGAGGAGGGCGAGGCCCTCCAGGTGCCCGCCGAGCGGACCGGCTACCACGACGCCATCGCCGTCTTCCACGACGGTGGCGCCTACTACGCGCTCGACGACACCTGCTCGCACGGCCAGGCGTCGCTCGCCGACGGCTGGATCGAGGACGGCGAGGTCGAATGCCCCCTGCACAGCGCCCGCTTCTGCCTCAGGTCGGGCGAGCCGCAGTGCATGCCCGCCACCATCGCCGCCCGGACCCACAAGGTCGAGGTACGCGAGGACGGGATCTGGCTGCACCCCGGTCAGGAGCCCACGGCATGAAGAGGATCGCCCTGGTGGGCGCGGGTATCTCCGCCGTCTCCACCTGCGACGCGCTGCGCTCCGGCGGATACGACGGCGAGATCGTGCTGCTGAGCGACGAGGAGGGCGTGCCCTACGACCGCCCGCCGCTCAGCAAGGACGTCCTGCTCGGCAGGGCCGCCGTCCGCGACGACGTGGCGCTGCGACCGGCCGACTGGTACGAGAAGCAGCGCATCGACCTGCGGCCCGCGACCGCCGTGACCGCGCTGCGCCCCGACGAGGGCGTACTGGAACTGGCCGACGGCACCGAGTTGACGGCCGACCGGATCGTCCTCGCCACCGGCGGCACTGCCCGCACCCTGCCGGTGCCGGGCGCCGACGACCCCGCCGTGCACACCCTGCGCACGTGGGCCGAGGCCGAACTCCTGCGCTCCCGGCTGACCCCGGGGGCCCGGATCGCCGTCGTGGGGGCCGGGCTGATCGGCGCAGAGACTGCGGCGGTCGCCGCCGGACTGGGCTGCCGGGTCACCCTCGTCGACCCGGTGCCCGTGCCGCTGACCGCCGTCGTCGGGCCCGAGATCGCCCGTGCGCTGCACGACCGGCACCGGACCGCGGGCGTCGACGTCGTCACGGGCGGCGTGGAGCGCATCGACCGGGCGCCCGGCGCCGACGAGGTCACCGTCACCGTCGGCGGCCACGCCTCGCCGATCACCGCCGACACGGTCGTCGTCGGCATCGGGATCCGGCCGGACACCGCGCTCGCCGAGGCCGCCGGGCTCACCGTCGACAACGGCATCGTCGTGGACGCCGCCCAGCGCACCTCGCACCCGAGGGTCCACGCGGTCGGGGACGTCGCCCGTCGCGCGGACCATCCGGTGCGCCACGAGCACTGGGACGCCGCGCAGCGCTCCGGTCAGGCCGCGGCCGCCGGACTGCTGGGGACGGACGCGCCCGGCGAACCGGCCTCCTGGTTCTGGTCCGACCGGTACGGCAGCCGCCTGGAAGCGGTCGGCTCGATGGCCGACGCCGAGGAGACCGTACGCCGCCCGGAGGCCGGGTCCGCCGCGTTCACCGTGTTCGGGCTGCGCGCGGGACGGGTGGTCGCCGCCGCGGCGATCGACCGGCCCAAGGACATCAAGGCAGCCCAGCGGCTGATCGCCCGAGCCGTCGCCGTCACTCCGCAACGGCTCGCCGACGAGTCCGTCGAGCTGCGCGCCCTGCTGCGCGGCTGACCGGCCACGCCCGCCCCCTTGTCGTTCCCCGCCGCCCGGCAGCCGGCCGAGGTCCACCGCCCGGCCCGTGCCGCGGACCGGCACACCCGCTCCCCGCGCCCGCCGCCGTGCGATGGGATGGCCGACGCAGCACGGCCTTCCAAGGGCTGTCCCGTCACCCCTGACGGGCGCCCGACGACAGCCGCGGCACCTCGCCGCGTTGTCGGAACGCCCACATACGTCCGGTATGCGGGCAATCCCTTCGCCTTGCGACGCACCACATCCGACGCCGCGCGCCGATCCGCCACGGATCACGGGACAGCCCTTAGGAGGATCCATGAGCACCCACACCCAGGACTCCGCCGCCCCCACTCGAGGTGCGGCGCTGGACGACCTGCTGCTCCACTTCGAGGTGCAGCGTTTCTACACGCTGGAAGCCCAACTGCTCGACCAGCACCGCTACGCCGACTGGCTGGAACTGCTCGCCGAGGACCTGCACTACTGGGCGCCGGTACGCACCAACCGGCTGCGGCGCCAGCAGTCGCTCGCCGACGGCGCCCCGGGCGAGGTCGCCGTCTTCGACGAGACCAGGGCGAGCCTCGCCTGGCGCATCCGGCGGTTCGACTCCGGCATGGCCTGGGCCGAGGACCCGCCGTCGCGCACCCGGCACCTGATCACCAACGTCGCCGTGCGCGTCGGCGACGAGCCGGGCACGTACGTCGCCGAGTCCGACTTCCTGGTCTACCGCAACCGGCTGGAGCGCGAGGTCGACGTGTACGCGGGCGGCCGCACGGACCTGCTGCGCCGCGGGGAGGACGGGCGGCTGCTGATCGCCCGCCGCCACATCCTCCTCGACCAGAACGTGCTGCTTGCCAAGAACATCAGTACGTTCCTCTGACCGCCCGCCCCTCCTGCCGCACGCCGGGCCTGTTCTCCGACCGCCGCCCGACACGCGACGCCTGGCACGCGCGTGGCGACCGCCCTTCCCGCACCCGCGGCGACGGCCGCCCGCCCCTCCTGCCCCGTACCGACCGGCAGGCCCACCCCGCCGGCCCCGCACCCCCGTGGAGTTCCCGTGACGTCCGTCCGCACACCCGACGCCGTAGAGCCCGAGATCACCGAACACACCGTCCAGACGTCCCTGGGCACGATCTCGGTCAGTGAGGCCGGTCAGGGCCCCGTCCTGGTCATGCTGCACGGCGGCGGCCCGGGCGCCACCGGTCTCGCCAACTACCGGCAGAACCTCGCCGCGCTCGCCCCGCACCACCGGATCCTCCTGCCCGACCAGCCGGGCTTCGGCGGCAGCTACCGGCCGTCCGAGGAGGATCTGGACGCCCGCTCCATCACCGAGATCACCGTGGACGCGCTCCTGCAGGCCCTCGACGCCCTCGGCGTCGAACGGTTCCACCTGCTGGGCAACAGCCTCGGCGGCGCGGCCGCGATCGCCACCGCCCTCGCGGCGCCCGAGCGGGTCGAGAAGCTGGTCCTGATGGCGCCCGGCGGCGGGTGGCTGCCGTTCGGCCCGACCCCCACCGAGGGCCAGAAGGCGATGTTCCGCTACTACAACGGCGAGGGCCCGACCGTGAAGAAGATGCGGGACTTCATCCGCGTCATGACGGCCGAGCCCAAGCGCTGGGAGGACACGGTCCAGGCCCGGTACGAGGCATCCCTCGACGCGAGCCACATCGAGTTCTACCACCGCTACAACGCGGCCTTCGGCAAGCGGCACGGCATGGACCCGCTCTGGCGCGACGTGCACCGGATCAAGGCTCCGACGCTGCTGCTCTGGGGACGTGACGACCGCACCATCACCCTCGACGGCGCCCAGCTCATGCTCAAGCAGATCCGCGACGTCCAGCTGCACGTGTTCGGAGGCTGCGGCCACTGGGTGCAGCTGGAGCGGCAGGCCGAGTTCGAGCGGCTCGTCAACGACTTCCTCCAGGAGCGCTGAGCCATGACCACCCCGGCACACCCCGCCCCCACGGAACCGTCCGCCGGCTGGCTCGACGGCGACGTCGCCCTGATCACCGGTGGCGCCGGCGGCCTCGGGCGCGCCATCGCGCTGCGGTACCTCGCCGAGGGCGCCAGTGTCGCGGTGCTCGACCGGGACGCCGAGCAGCTGAAGGTACTGGCCGAGGCCGCGGGCGAACACGCCGACCGGGTGCTCGCCGTCACCGGTGACGTACGCTCGACGCAGGACCTGCACGCGGCGGTCGCCGCCACCGTCGAGCGGTTCGGGAAGCTCGACGTCCTGGTTCCCAATGCCGGGATCTGGGACTACCACCGCAGTCTCACGCGGCTCACGGGCGAGGAGCTGGCGGAGGCGTTCGACGAGGTCTTCGCCGTCAACGTCAAGGGCTATCTGCTCGCCGTGGAGGCGGCCTGGCGTGAGCTGGTATCGACCCGGGGCAGCATCGTCATGACTCTCTCCAACTCCTCCTTCCACACCAACGGCGGCGGTCCCGTCTACACGGCGAGCAAGCACGCCTGCCTCGGCCTGGTCCGGGAGTTCGCGTACGAACTCGCCCCCAGGGTCCGGGTCAACGGTGTCGCCTGCGGCGGCATGCGCACACAGCTGCGGGGCCCGGAGAGCCTCGGTCTCGACGAGCGCAGGATCGAGGACTCGTTCGCCCGCGCCGAGGCGGCGGGCGAACGCCCGAACGTGCCGCTGTACGAGGCGAGCGTGGAGCCGGAGGACTTCACCGGGACGTACGTCCTTTTGGCTTCCCGCCGCAACAGCGGCAACATCACCGGTGCCGTGGTCCCGGTGGACGGCGGCATCGCCGTACGCGGCTTCCGCACCGCGGCCGGCGGCGCCGGTCTCTGACCGGCCGCCCCCACCCCTTCCCCGACCGCCTCAGCCCCCACCGCCACAGCTCGCCCCACCACCGCCACAGCCGACAGTCACCGAAGGAGCCGCTCGGGTCATGGTCGACATCAGTCCTGCTGCCGCCGTGCAGCGCAGAGCACGGTACGAGTCAGCCGCCCCCGCTCTCGTCTACGAGGGCCGGACCATCACGGCCGGCGCCCTCGCCGCGACCACGGGCAGGCTCGCCGCCGGGCTCGCCGCCCTCGGCGTGCGGCGCGGCGACCGCGTGGCGTTCCTGGGGCTCAACAGCGCGACGCTGCTGGAGACGTTGCTGGCAGCCACCCATATCGGCGCGGTGTTCGTGCCGGTCAACCACCGGCTGGCCGCCGACGAGGTGCGGCACATCCTCGCCGACTCGGGAACGCACACGCTGATCGCAGAGGAGAGCCACCGGTCCCTGGCGGAGTCGATCCTCGCCGAGGTCCCGGTCCGTCGGCCGGTCCTCGTCGACACCGACCCGTCCTGCCCCGCGGCGCCCGCCCCGCCCGCGGTGTGGACCCCGCTGTCCGAGGTGCTCTCCACCGACACGACGCCGCAGACCGCGGTCCCGGTGCGGGACGACGACCTGGCCGCACTGATGTACACGTCGGGGACCACCGGCCGGCCCAAGGGGGTCATGCTCACCCACGGCAATCTGTGGTGGAACGCGGTGAACGTCGACACCATGGTCGACACCCGGCCCGACGACGTGAACCTGGCCGTGGCCCCGCTCTTCCACATCGGCGGGCTCAACGCCCTCACGCTGCGCACGCTCACCCGCGGCGGTGTCGTCGTCGTACGCCGCCACTTCGATCCCGAGCAGTGCCTGGCCGACCTGGTGGCGCACCGGGTCACCAGCGTCTTCGCGGTCCCGGCCATGTTCGCGGCGCTCACCCGCGCACCGGGGTTCAAGGAGGCCGATCTGTCCGCGCTGCGCGCGGTGATCGTGGCGGGCGCCGCCGTGCCGCCCCAGCTCATCCGGGACTACGCGGAGTCGCACGGGGTGCTGCTGCAGCAGGCCTGGGGCCTGACCGAGACGGCGCCGTTCGCCACGTATCTGCCCGCCGCGCGCACCCTGGAGAAGACCGGGTCGGCCGGTCTGCCCATGCCGTACACCGATGTCTGCCTGATGGTCCCGGGCCGGGGCACCGTCATCGAGGAGCCGCATGTGCGCGGCGAGATCTGCGTGCGCGGTCCGAACGTCGTGGCCGGCTACTGGAACAACCACCGGGCGACCCGGGAGGCGTTCGACGACGCGGGCTGGTTCCACAGCGGCGATGTCGGATACCGCGACGAGGACGGCCACTACTACGTCGTCGACCGGCTCAAGGACATGATCATCAGCGGTGGCGAGAACGTCTATCCCGCCGAGGTCGAGCGGGTGCTGAGCGCCTTCCCCGGAGTCCACGAGGTGGCAGTCGTCGGCATCCCCCACCCGAAGTGGGGCGAGACCGTCGTCGCCGTCCTCACCTGCGAGCCGGGGGTCGAACCGACCCTCCAGGAGGTGCGCGACTTCGGTTCCGGCCGGCTCGCCCGCTACAAGCTGCCCACCCGCCTGGTCCTCGCCCCCGAACTGCCGCGCAACGCGAGCGGCAAGCTGATCAAGAGCCGGGTGCGCGATGTCGTCACCGACACCGGGCCGACCACCGGCTGACCGGCCGGCCGCCCCGGACGCCCGTCCTCCCGGTCCGACGGCCGTCCCCACCGGCCGAGGGCCGGGCGGCCGTTCCCCGGCCCGGCCCGCCGCACGCTCCGGTCCCCGGACCGATCGCAGTACTCGTCCCACCGCCTGCCGGGATCCCCACCACGAAGGGTCGCCGCCCATGACGCCCACCACCGTCGGCCACCACCCGCTGCCCGTCCCGGCCCTTCCCGGCCACGTCCCCGGATGGACCCTGCGCCCTGCCGGGTCCGCTCCCGCCGCCGGGGCCACCGTCCCGTTCGGCGCGGCTCCGGCGGGCGCCGTCCGCACCTGCACGGCGACCAGCGGCCACGACAACGGACCGGTCGTCCGCGTGACGATCCACCGGGTGCTGCACCATCCGCTGCGGGGCTGCTACCCGGTCGGCGCGCACGATCTGCTGCTGGAGCTCGACATCACGGAGCCGCGGAACCCGGTGACCGGCGACGGCCGGGACACCGCGGGGCTGCTCCGCTCCCTGGTCGCGGCCCTCTTCGCGGCCGATCCGTCCTGCCGCCGCATCACGGCGGCCCCGCCCGTCGAGGACACCGCCGCCCGGGAGCGTTACGCCGCCGGAGGCTTCCGCCCGGTGGCCGAGGCCGATGTGCGGGAGGGAACCGTGGTGCTGATGGTGGTCGAGCCCGCACAGGTCACCACCATCGACACGGCCCTCTCCGCCATGCCGCACTGACATGCCGCGCAGCCTGTGAGACGTGCTCGCCGGGTCGTAGGACCGTCCGTCCGCCGGGCGGTGTGGGGGTGCGTGCGGATGCCGTCCGGCCGGGCCGACGGTGCCCGGGCGCGAGCCGGTCCGGCCGGTCCGGGAGCGCCCGGGTGCGGAGACCGTCCCGGAACGGGTTACGCGCTGAGCGTGGCCGTCCGCGCGAACCCGGCCGCGTGCCCGACCGGCGCCGTCGCTCGCGCGACCGGTGCGCGGGCCTCGTCGTACCGGTGCAGCAGCAGGCGGGCCAGCTCCTCCGCCGGGCCCAGGACGTCGGCCAGCACGTCCGCTCCGGTCGCGCCCGTCGCTATCCGGTCGGGGAGACGGCCGGGGGCGACGACGTACGGGGCCACCGCCACCCGCCGCACCCCCTCGGCCCGCAGGGCCCGCACCGCGTCCTCGGTGCGGGGGAACCCTGCGGGAGATGTGGCGGAGGCGAACGCAGGCCGCACGGCGCACCAACCGGTGTGCCGCAGCTCCCGCGCGATTTCAGCGATCACTGCGATCGCCTCCGGGTCCGTGGAGCCCGCCGAGGCCAGGACGAGCCCGGTCGAGGCGCGGTCGCCGGGGCGGACCCCGGCCTCGCGCAGCCGACGTTCCAGCGCCGCGTTCAGCAGCGGCGACGGGCCGAGCACCTCGGCCCGACGGACGCGCAGCCGGGGCAGCCGGGTCCGTGCCTCGTACAGCACCGCGGGGATGTCGGACTTGGCGTGGAAGGCCCGGGTCAGCAGCAGCGGCAGCGCGACGACATCGACGGTGTCACCGGCGTTCTCGGCGCCCTGCGCCGCCAGGCGTTCCAGCACCCCGGGTACGGACGGGGCGTTGAAGTCCAGGAAGCCGGTCTCCACACGCAGCCCCGGCCGCAGCGACCGCACCCGCGCGGTGAGCGCATGCACGGTTGCCGCGTGCCGCGGATCGCGGCTGCCGTGGGCGATGACGAGGAGTACCGGGGCGGACACGGCGTGGCTCAGTTCTTGACGAGGAGACCGCGGCCGCGCAGCACCCGCCGCTCCAGCGGACTGAAGACCAGCAGGTCGATCGCGATGCCGACGAACAGGATCAGGACGATGGCGAGGAAGATGCCGGGCATGTCCGCGTTGTTGCGGCCGTTCTCCAGCAACTGCCCGAGTCCCAGGCCAAGATCGGGCGAGGAGGCGATGATCTCGGCGGCCATCAGCGAGCGCCAGGAGAACGCCCAGCCCTGCTTGAGACCGGCGAGGTAACCCGGCAGCGCCGCGGGCAGCACGATGTGCCGGGTCCCGCGCAGTCCCGTCGCGCCGAGCGTGCGGCCCGCCCTGAGGAACAGCGGCGGCACCTGGTCGACGCCCGACACCAGACCGTTGGCGACCGAGGGCACCGCGCCCAGCAGGATCACCGCGTACATCATCCGGTCGTTCAGGCCGAGCCAGATCACGGCGGGCGCCACCCAGGCCACCGATGGCAGGGACTGCAGCCCGGACAGGATCGGGCCGATCGCCGCCCGCACGGGCTTGACCCGGGCCACCAGCAGGCCCAGCGGCGTACCGATCGCCACGGCCAGCAGGAAGCCGAGCAGACCGCGCGAGACGCTGGTCCAGATGACGTCCAGGAGCGTTCCCTGGAGCCACATGCCGGTCGCGCTCCGCCAGACCGCTGCCGGTGACGGCAGCTTGTAGTCGTCGGTGACCCGGGCCCGGACGAGGAGCTGCCAGACGACGAGCACCAGGGCCACGGCCAGCAGCGGCGGCAGGACCTTGCGCAGCAGCACCTCGCGCACGGGCGTGCGGTGCTCCCGCACGGCGTCCAGGGCGTCGAGTCCGGCCTCCAGGCCCGCCAGGTCGTCGGGCTCGGTGTCAGTGCCGGCCATGGCGGCGGATCTCCCCACGCAGTTGTTCGGTGATCTCGACGGACAGTTCCGCGACCGCGCTGTCCTCGATGCGGCGCGGCTGCTCGATGCCGACGGTCCACTCGCGGGCGATCCGGCCGGGGCGGGAGGACAGCAGGACGACCCGCTGGGCCAGCCGTACCGCCTCGCGCACGTTGTGGGTGACGAAGAGGACCGAGACGTTCGTCTCCCGCCAGATCCGGGTCAGTTCGTCGTGCAGCACGTCCCTGGTGATGGCGTCGAGCGCGGCGAACGGCTCGTCCATCAGCAGCAGTTGACTGTCCTGGGCGAGGGCGCGGGCCATCGCCACGCGCTGTCGCATGCCGCCCGAGAGCTCGTGCACGCGCTTCTTGTACGCCCCGCCGAGCCGGACGAGGCCGAGCAGCCGATCCGCCTCCGCGCGCCGCTTTGACCTGGGCACGCCGCGCAGGCGCAGCGCGAGTTCGATGTTGCGGCCCGCGGTCAGCCACGGGAACAGGGCGTGTTCCTGGAACATCAGGGCCGGCCGCCCGCCGGGGGTCTCGATGGAACCGGTCGTCGGACGGTCGAGCCCGGCCACCAGGTTGAGCAGCGTCGACTTTCCGCACCCGGAGGCCCCCAGGAGGGTGATGAACTCGCCGGGCGCGACATCGAGCGAGACGTCGTCCAGGACGAGTTGCGGGCCCTCCGGTCCGCCGAAGGACTTGGACACGTGCGAGATACGGGCGGCGTGGCCGACCGCGGTGCGGTCCTCGGCCCTGGTGAGCGTGGTCGCCATGGTCGTCACCTCCTGGGGGTCTGAGTCCGGGTCCCGGGGACGGGATCCGGGTTCGGGTTCGGGCGGGGCTGCTTGACGCCGAGACCGGCGTCGGAGACCTCGGGTCTGCCTGCGGCCTTCAGGACCTTGTTCAGCGGCTTCAGGTCGTAGATGCCGTTCAGGTCGGGCTTCTCCAGCAGCCCGGCCTTCACCGCGTGCTCCGCCTGCGCGTCGAGCGTGGCGGCCAGCGGGTCGTCGGTGATCCGGATGGACGTCCACGCCGGGTCGAGGATCTCGGCGGGCAGCGGCTCGCCGGTCAGCTTCTCCAGCGCGGCGTTCGCGGACGCCTTCGCCCTGTCCGGGTCGGCGCCGATCCACTCGTTGGTCTTCACCGAGCCGCGCAGCACCGCCTCGACGACGTCCGGGTGCTCGGCGAGGAAATTCTGCGACACGATGATGTTGGTGATCACGAACTTGTCGTCCGGCCACAGCGACGACTCGTCGAGCAGCTCCTTCGCGCCCTCGGCGACGAGCTTGGACGCGGTGGGCTCGGGGACCCACGCGCCGTCGATGGACCCGGACTTGAAGGCGTCCGGGGTCACCTTGTTGTCCGTGCGGACCACGGACACGTCGCCCTTGCCGCTCTGGGCGTCGACCTTCCAGCCCTTCTCGGAGATCCAGTCGAGGAAGGCCACGTCCTGGGTGTTGCCGAGTTGCGGGGTGGCGATCTTCTTGCCCTTGAGGTCGTCCAGGGTCCTGATCTTCTTCGGGTCGACGACCAGCTTGACCCCGCCGGAGGCCGAACCGCCGATGATCCGCAGGGACTTGCCCCTGGACCTGGTGTATCCGTTGATGGACGGTGAGGGGCCGATGAAGCCGATGTCGATCGAACCGGCGTTCAGCGCCTCGATCTCGGACGGGCCCGCGTCGAACTGCGAGGTCCTGAGCGCGGTGCCGCCCAGTTCCTTCTGGAACAGGCCCTCCTGGTCGCCCACCAGGGCGGTGGCGTGCGTGAGGTTGGGGAAGTAGCCGATGCGCACGGTGTCCACGGAGAGCTTCTTCGCCCCGGCGGCGACGGCCGGCTTCTTCGTGTCGTCGTCCTTCGCCGCGGAGCCGTAGCCGCAGCCGGTGAGCGCGACGGCGAGCAGCGGCAGGGCGGTGACGGCGGCCAGTCGGCGGCGTGCGGTGGTACGGAGGGCAGGCACGGGAGGTGTTCCTCTCGTTGGCCCGGCGCTCACGTCCCTCGGAATCCAGGGGGACGCGGCCGGGAGTCGGCGGGTCTTCGTCCGAGCCGGCTGAACCGGATGAACCGGCCGTACGCGCGGACGAACCGGCGGTGCGTACGGTGCGCGCGGCGCGCGTGCGGGCACGGTCGGTGGGCGCGGGGGCGCGAGTGGTGGGCGTACGTCATCGGGTGCACCGCGCACACCGCTCGCACCGCGCACATCGTGCGACCCCGCCCTGACCGCTGCCGAGGGCGCCGCTGCCGACGCGGCCGCCCTCCTTCGCGAACGTGGCGTAGACGTCCGCGAACACGGAGCGGACGTCCCCGGACGCGGAGCGGACGTCGATGCCCATCAGAAGTCCCATTCGGCGTCGTCGGCGGTGCCCTCGGCCCCGGCACCGGACGCGGCGGCGAACGAGGCCCCCGCCATCCCGGCCGTCAGCGTCGTGCCGTCGGCCGGGTCGATCAGCAGGAAGGAGCCGGTGCGCCGGGAGTCCGCGTACGCGTCGAGGGCGAGCGGCTCCGCCGTGCGGATCACGACGCGGCCGATGTCGTTGGCGACGAGGCTGCCCGGCGCCGGGTGCTGGGCGAGGTCGTCCAGGGCCAGGCGCGAGGGGATGTCCTTGACGATCGCCTTCACCGTGCGGGTGGTGTGCTTGAGCAGCACCCGCTGTCCGACGGCGAGCGGCCGGTCCGCGACGTGGCAGACGGTCGCCTCGACGTCCTGGGTCACCGCGGGGGCGTCGGCCGACGGGGCGATCAGGTCGCCGCGCGAGATGTCGATGTCGTCGGCCAGCCGCAGCGTCACGGACTGCGGCTCCCAGGCGATGTCCACGCTCTCGCCGAGCGCGTCGATGGCGCTGACGGTCGACGTACGGCCCGAGGGCAGCACGGTCACGGCCTCGCCGACACGGAACGCGCCCGCCGCTATCCGGCCCGCGTAGCCCCGGTAGTCGGGGTGCTCGGCGGTCTGCGGCCGGATGACGTACTGCACCGGGAAGCGGGCGTGGCAGGCCGTGAGGTCATGGCCGGCCGGCACCGTCTCCAGGTGCTCCAGCACGGTCGGCCCGCCGTACCAGTCCATGTGCGCGGACGGCTCCACCACGTTGTCACCGGCCAGCGCGGAGATCGGGATCGCGGTGATCTCCGGCACGCCCAGCGACGCGGCGTAGGCGGTGAACTCCTCGGCGATCGCGGCGAACACCGGCTCCGCGTACTGCACCAGGTCCATCTTGTTGACGGCCAGCACCACGTGCGGCACCCGCAGCAGCGCGGCGACCGCGGCGTGGCGGCGGGTCTGCTCGACGACCCCGTTGCGGGCGTCGACCAGGACGACGGCCAGTTCGGCCGTCGAGGCGCCCGTCACCATGTTCCGGGTGTACTGCACATGCCCCGGGGTGTCGGCCAGGATGAACCGGCGGCGCGGCGTCGCGAAGTAGCGGTACGCCACGTCGATGGTGATGCCCTGCTCGCGCTCGGCCCGCAGCCCGTCGGTCAGCAGTGCCAGGTCGGGGGCCTGTCGGCCGCGGTTGCGGGAGGCGTGCTCGACGGCCTCCAGCTGGTCGGCCAGCACCGACTTGGAGTCGTGCAGCAGACGTCCCACGAGGGTGGACTTGCCGTCGTCGACGGACCCGGCGGTGGCGAACCGCAGCAGGGTGGTGGCCGACAACTGCTCCGTGTTCCGGGTGGACGTGGTCATCTAGAAGTACCCTTCGCGCTTGCGGTCTTCCATCGCGGCCTCGGACAGTTTGTCGTCGGCGCGCGTCGCGCCCCGTTCGGTGAGCCGGGAGGCGGCGATCTCTGCGATCACGGCGTCGAGCGTGGTGGCGTCGGAGTCCACCGCGCCGGTGCACGACATGTCGCCGACCGTGCGGTAGCGGACCCGACGGGTCTCGACCCGTTCGCCCTCCTTGGGGCCGCCCCAGTCGCCCGCGGTCAGCCACATCCCGGACCGGCTGAAGACCTCGCGCTCATGGGCGAAGTAGATCTCCGGCAGCTCGATGCCCTCCCGGGCGATGTACTGCCAGACGTCCAGCTCGGTCCAGTTGGAGAGCGGGAAGACCCGGACGTGCTCGCCGGGGGCGTGCCGGCCGTTGTACAGCTGCCACAGCTCCGGGCGCTGGCGGCGCGGATCCCACTGGGAGAACTCGTCGCGCAGCGAGAACACCCGCTCCTTCGCGCGCGCCTTCTCCTCGTCGCGGCGCCCGCCGCCGAACACCGCGTCGAAACGGTTCTGCTGGATGGCCTCGGTCAGTGGCACCGTCTGGAGCGGGTTGCGGGTGCCGTCCGGACGCTCGCGCAGCTTCCCGGCGTCGATGTACTCCTGCACCGAGGCGACGTGCAGCCGCAGCCCGTGCCGGGCCACGGTGCGGTCGCGGTACTCCAGCACCTCGGGGAAGTTGTGCCCGGTGTCGACGTGCAGTAGCGCGAACGGCACCGGCGCGGGCGCGAACGCCTTGAGCGCCAGGTGCAGCATCACGATGGAGTCCTTGCCGCCGGAGAACAGGACCACCGGCCGCTCGAACTCGCCCGCCACCTCGCGGAAGATGTGCACCGCCTCCGACTCCAAGGAGTCCAGGTGGCTGAGCGCGTACGGGCTGTCGGTGCCCTCCGACACGTTCGCCACGGCTCTCATGCCGCACCTCTCTCGCTCAGCAGCGCGTACAGCCGCGCCGCGGACTCCTGCACGGTCTGCCGGTGCGACTCGATCCGCAGGTCCGGCGACTCGGGCTCCTCGTACGGGTCGTCGACCCCCGTCAGACCGCTGATCTCGCCCGCCGCCTGCTTGGCGTAGAGGCCCTTCACGTCGCGCTTCGAGCAGACCTCGACCGGCGTCGCGACGTGCACCTCCAGGTACGCGGTGCCCTCCGCCCGGTGCCGCTTCCGCACCGCGTCCCGGCTGTCCGCGTACGGGGCGATGACCGGGACCAGCACCTTCACCCCGTTGGCCGCCAGCAACTCCGCGACGAAGCCGATCCGCTGCACGTTGGTGTGGCGGTCCTCGCGGGAGAAGCCGAGACCGGCGGAGAGGAACTCCCGGATCTCGTCCCCGTCGAGGACCTCCACACGGTGGCCCTCGCCGCGCAGCCGCCCGGCCAGCTCGTACGCGATGGTGGTCTTGCCCGCGCTCGGCAGACCGGTGAGCCAGATGGTGGCTCCCGTCTCCGTCACGCTCATCGAAGTCTCCCGGTCAGTCGTCATCAGTCTTTCCTCGGCCGGCCGTCCCGCGGCCGTCGTCCGTCGCCCCTCGGCGGGTCCTTCGCCGCCCGTCATCAGCCGTGCAGCCCGCACTCGGTCTTGTCCCGGCCGGCCCAGCGCCCGGCTCGGGCGTCCTCGCCCGCCGGCACCCTGCGCGTGCAGGGCGCGCAGCCGACGGAGGCGTAGCCGTCCATCAGCAACGGGTTGGTGAGGACGCCGTGCTCCGCCACGTACGCGTCGACGTCGTCCTGCGTCCAGCGGGCGATCGGGGAGATCTTGACCTTCCGCCGCTTCTCGTCCCAGCCGACCACCGGGGTGTTCGCCCGGGTGGGGGACTCGTCGCGGCGCAGCCCGGTCGCCCAGGCCGTGTATCCGGTCAGGCCCTCCTGGAGGGGCTGGACCTTGCGCAGCCGGCAGCACAGGTCGGGGTCGCGGTCGTGCAGCCCCGGCCCGTACGCGGCGTCCTGCTCGGCCACCGTTCGGCGCGGGGTGAGCGTGATGACGTTGACGTCCATCACCGCCTCGACCGCGTCGCGGGTGCCGATGGTCTCGGGGAAGTGGTAGCCCGTGTCGAGGAACACCACGTCGACGCCGGGACGGACGCGCGAGGCGAGGTGGGCGACGACCGCGTCCTCCATCGAGGAGGTGACGCAGAACCTCTCGCCGAAGGTGTCGGCGGCCCACTTCAGGATCTCCGGCGCGGAGGCGTCCTCCAGCTCCCGGCCCGCCCGCTCGGCCAGGAGCCTGAGGGCGTCGGTCCCGGAGTGACCGTTCCCGGCGTCCTGGACATCGGCGGAGCCTCCGGCCTCAAGCCCCGCGCGCGACTGGCTGCTCGTCATGTCGCCTCCCCTTCACCGTCGTTGCTCTGAAGACCCCGGGTCAGCAGGCCCAGAAACCTGAGCTGGAACGCGCGGTTGCAGGAGGCGCATTCCCAGGCGCCGTGCCCGGCCTCGTGCGGGCGCAGGTCCTCGTCGCCGCAGTACGGGCAGTGGAACGGGGCGGCGCGCCCGCTCATGACAGCGACTCCGCGCTCGCCCGCGCCGCCCAGGCGGCGAACCGCTCGCCTTCCTCGCGCTCCTCCCGGAAACGGACGAGCACGCGCTCGACGTAGTCGGGCAGTTCGTCCGAAGTGACCTTCAGGCCGCGGACCTTGCGGCCGAACCCGGCCTCCAGGCCGAGGGTGCCGCCGAGGTGCACCTGGTAGCCCTCCACCTGGTTGCCGTCGGCGTCCAGCACCAGCTGGCCCTTGAGACCGATGTCCGCGGTCTGGATGCGGGCGCAGGCGTTGGGGCAGCCGTTGATGTTGATGGTGAGCGGTTCGTCGAAGTCCGGTAGCCTGCGCTCCAGTTCGTCGATCAGCGAGGCGCCGCGCGCCTTCGTCTCGACGATCGCCAGCTTGCAGAACTCGATGCCGGTGCAGGCCATCGTGCCGCGCCGGAACGGTGACGGCTTCACCTGGAAGTCCAGCGCCTCCAGACCGGCGACCAGCGATTCCAGCCGGTCCTCGGCCACGTCGAGGACGATCATCTTCTGCTCGACGGTGGTACGCAGCCGGTCCGAACCGTGGGCGGCGGCCAGGTCCGCGATCTCGGCCAGGGCGGAACCGTCCACGCGGCCGACCCGGGGGGCGAATCCGACGTAGAAGCGGCCGTCCCGCTGCCGGTGCACCCCGACGTGGTCGCGCCAGCGGCTGCTGGGCTGCTCGGGCGCGGGCCCGTCGATCAGCGGACGCTTCAGGTACTCGTCCTCCAGCACCTGGCGGAACTTCGCGGGGCCCCAGTCCGCCATCAGGAACTTCAGCCGGGCGCGGTTGCGCAGCCGCCGGTAGCCGTAGTCGCGGAAGATGCCGACGACCCCGGCCCAGACGTCGGCGACCTCGTCGAGCGGCACCCAGGCGCCCAGCCGTTCGGCGAGCCGGGGGTTGGTGGAGAGCCCGCCGCCGACCCACACGTCGAAGCCCGGCCCGTGCTCGGGATGGACCACACCGACGAACGCGATGTCGTTGATCTCGTGCACCACGTCCTGCACCGGCGAACCGGAGATCGCGGTCTTGAACTTGCGCGGCAGGTTGGAGAATTCCTTGTCGCCGATGTAGCGGTCGTGGATCTCGTCGACCGCCGGGGTGCCGTCGATGATCTCGTCGTCGGCGATGCCCGCCACGGGGGAACCGATGATCACGCGGGGGCAGTCGCCGCACGCCTCGGTGGTGGAGAGCCCCACGGCCTCCAGCTTCTCCCAGATCGCGGGGACGTCCTCGATGCGGATCCAGTGCAGCTGGATGTTCTGCCGGTCGGTGATGTCCGCGGTGTCGCGGGCGTACTCCTGCGAGATCTCACCGATCACCCGCAGCTGAGCGGTGGTCAGCCGGCCGCCGTCGATCCTGACCCGCAGCATGAAGTACCGGTCGTCCAGCTCCTCCGGCTCCAGGATCGCCGTCTTGCCGCCGTCGATCCCGGGCTTGCGCTGGGTGTACAGACCCCACCAACGCATGCGCCCGCGCAGGTCGTCGGGGTCGATCGAGTCGAATCCGCGCTTGGCGTAGACCGTCTCAATGCGTGTCCGCACATTGAGACCGTCGTCGTCCTTCTTGAACTGCTCGTTGCCGTTGAGCGGCGTGTGATGCCCCACGGCCCACTGACCCTCGCCACGGTGGCGTCCGGCCTTGCGGCGGGGCGTGGTGGTCGCGGGCTGATCCGGGGTGGCGGCCATGACAGTACGTCCTTCGGGACTGCGGGAGGGCGGCTCTGAACCGCACACCCGCATCGAGGCGCGGCGGTGCGCGGGGAATCGCAGAGGAGAAGAAAGAGGGGGAGAACGGGGAGAACGCGGCGGCGGTGCTGGGACTCTCAGCTCGCCGGACAGATGGCGCTGGACACACGGCCGAGGTCGACGTGGCGTCGACTCACCAAGGCGATTCCAGTTCCGGGCATGACGGAAGCCTGGCACGCCCTTCTCCGGCCAGTCCACTACGGTCCATGATGCGGACGTGAAAGTCCTGCAATACGAGACGGCGTGCTCTCCGGCATGGCGCGCACGCGAGGCGTATGGCCGTGGTGGCCGTAGGGCGTGTTTCGAAAGTTCCGCCCGGCCCGCGACGCCTGGCACGGCGCCTCGCCACGTTGTCGGGGTCGTCCGCGTACGCCCCGTGCGAGGACGACCATCCGCCTTGCGACGCACCGCACCGGACGCCGCGGGCCCCGCCCGTCGGGCGGACGGCGCTACTCTCGAAACACGCCCCGATCGCCCACCCGCGCGGGCCCCGTGCCGTCGCGCCACCGCCGATTGCGTCGTCGCCCGCCACCCGTTACCGCTGCGCCCCCGGCCACGGACCGGGGGTGTCCACCACGGGCTCCCGCTCCACCTTGGTGTCGAACAGCCGGAATCCCCGCCGCAGGTAGTTGTCCATGGCGTGCGGACCGTCCTTGGAACACGTGTGCAGCCACACCCGCTTCGTCGGCGTCCGCTCCGGCCAGCGCTCCGCGAGGTCCCAGGCGCGGGCGACCCCGTACGAGAGCAGGTGACCGCCGATCCGGCGCCCCCGGAAGGCGGGTATCAGCCCGAAATACATGATCTCGACCACGCCGTCGTCCTGCGGGTCCAGTTCGATGTATCCGGCGGGGGTGCCGTTCTCGTACGCCACCCAGGTCTCCGCCCCGGGACGCTCCAGGGCCTCCTGCCACTGCGCGTACGTCATCGGGAGCCGGTCCGTCCACCGGATGTCGCCGCCGACCGCCGTGTACAGGAACCGGCTGAACTCGGGCAGCGGCACCTCGGACCGCACGATCCGCACATCGCCCTCGGGGAGCGCGGCGGGGCGCAGGTCGTCCGGGGAGGTCTGCTCCAGGGACCAGATGGTCACCTCGTCGGTGGCGGGGGAGACACCGGAGTCGGCGGGGCCGTCGGTGGCGGAGGGGTGCGCGGGGTTGTTCATGGCTGCCAGGGAACCATGCCGGGCGCCTCGCGCCCAAGCCGGTCCCGCCCCGCCCGGACCGCACGCCCCGCCCCCGCCCGGACCGCACGCCCGCCCCCGCCCGGACCGCACGCCCGCCCCCGCCCACGTCGTACGGCGCACCCCCGGGCCCTGCGCCCCCGGCCCCGGTCGTGACATCCGCCCCGGCCCGGAACCCGGACCGTGCGCACGGCCCGCCCCCGCTCACGCCGTACGGGTCCTGACCACCACCGGCGCCGTCGAGCGCGGCAGCAGATCGGCCGACTGTTCCGGACGGATCACCTCCACCTCGACCCCCTCGCCGAAGCGGTACGGGCGGTGCGCCAGGACCTCCGCGAGATGGCGGCGGATCCGGGAGATCTCCGCCCGCACCGTCACCGTCCGGGTCGCGTCCCCGAAGATGTCCTCCGCCAGTTCGGACGCCGTACGGCCCTCGCGGTGCAACGCCAGCGCGTACAGCAGCTCCGCGTGGCGCGGCGACAGCCGCTGCGTCCAGGTGTCCACCGCGCCCACCACGCTGACCGAGAGCCCGTGCGGCCGGCTCAGGTCCAGCACCACCCGTCGGCGCGGCCCGTCCCCCGGTCCTTCCGTCGCCCGCACCAGCCAGCCCCCGGGCAGCGGCTCCGCCTCGCACATGCCGAGCGACGGCAGCCAGACCCGGCCCGGCCGCATCGACTTGGGCAGCGGCAGCCGCTCCACCGGAGGCATCCCGGTCACCGCCACCAGCCACCCGTGGGTGTCCACCGCCACGGCCCGGCCGCCCAGCCGGCACAGCAAGGGCGCCGCCACCGAACGCAGCCGGTCGATAGCCCGCAGATGCCGGTTCCTGAGCTCGCTCTCCGCCAGCCTGGCCACCGAACCGACGAGGGCCAGCGAGGTCGGATGGAAGGTGGACGCCGGGCCGCTCATGTCGACGATCCCCATCAGCCGGCCGTCCCGCGGATCGCGGACCGGGGCCGCCGCGCACGTCCACTTGTGCAGACGGCGCACGAAGTGCTCCGAGGAATGGACCTGGACCGGCGCGCGCGAGACGAGCGCCGTACCGATCGCGTTCGTCCCCGTGCTCTCCTCCGCCCAGGCGGCGCCCTCCGCCAGACAGATGTCGTCCGCCCGGCGCAGCACGCCCGGGTTGCCCCGGCGCCACAGCACCCGGCCCTCCATGTCGGTGACCACCACGATCTGCTGGGCGGCGTCCGCGAGCGACACCAGGCTCTCGCTCAGCAGCGGCATCACCTCGTTCAGCGCCGACGTCCGGCGCCTGCGCTCGACCTCGTCCGTCTCCAGCAGCACGCTCTCCGTGGACTGGTCCGGATCGAGGCCGCTGCGCAGCACCCGGTCCCACGAGGCGCCGATCTCCGGGCGGAGCGCGGTCGGCGGGCCCTCGCCCCCCGACTTCCTCTCCCCGGAACGGTGGATCCGGCGCAGGGCCTGGGCCGGCCGCGGGACGGCCGGTCGCCTCACCTCGGCAGCGCTTGTCTCCACTCTCATTCCCCCAGTCGCCGGAACGGCCCGATGGCCCGCCGGCCCATCCTGCCCCGACCGGGGCCCGACAGCGCGCACTCCACACAATGGTTGCAACCCTTTGCAACTCTGGCGAGGGGGTGCAGGTCCGTACGAGAGTGACGGAACACCGTGCGGCGGCGCCTGTGCACCGCCGGTCGGTGTGCACAGCATGGGGGGTGGTGCCGTGTCGGCGCAGCACCACCCCCCGTCGCTGCGCCCGCACGCGCCACCTCCCACGTACGCGTGAACCGGGCACCCGACTCACGCGCTTCACCCCCGTCACCGGGCCACCCGCGTACCGCCCCGCCCGGCTCCGCCCGGGGCGGCTACCGCTCGACCGGACGGGCCCGTTCCACCACCGCCGCCAGATCGAGACTGTGCGGCAGCGTCCCGAAGGCCGAGCCCCGGTCCCCGCCCAGCCGCGACGCGCAGTACGCGTCGGCGACCTCCGGCGGCGCCCAGCGCACCAGCAGCGAACCCTGGAGCACCGTCGCCATCCGCTCCACCAGCCGACGGGCCCGGGCCTCGATCCCCTCCAGATCGGCCAGCTCCGTCAGCATGCCCTTGATCGCCCCGTCCAGCCGGTGATCCGCGCCGCGCGCCCGGCCGACCTCCTGGAGGAAGGCGTTCAGCGCCGACGGCTCGCACCGCAGCGCCCGCAGCACATCGAGCGCCTGGACGTTCCCCGAGCCCTCCCAGATCGAGTTGAGCGGCGCCTCCCGCAGCAGCCGGGGCATCCCGGACTCCTCCACGTACCCGTTGCCGCCCAGGCACTCCAGCGCCTCGGCCACCATCGGCGTGCACCGCTTCGTCACCCAGTACTTCGCCGCGGGCACGGCGATCCGCAGGAACGCCCGTTCGCTTTCGGTGTCCGCGTCGTACGCCGCGGCCAGCCGCACGGCCAGCACCGTCGCCGCCTCCGACTCCAGCGCCAGATCGGCCAGCACGTTGCGCATCAGCGGCTTCTCGATCAGCGGCCCGCCGAACACGCCGCGGTACGCGCAGTGGTGGATCGCCTGCGCCGCCGCCTGCCGCATCAGAGCCGCCGAACCGGTCACGCAGTCCAGCCGAGTCGCCGCCACCATCTCCATGATGGTCCGCAGCCCGTGCCCCTCCTCGCCGACCCGGCGCGCCCACGTGCCCTCGAACTCGACCTCGGCCGACGCGTTCGACCGGTTGCCCAGCTTGTCCTTCAGCCGCTGGATCGCGAAGGGGTTGCGGGTGCCGTCCGGCAGCACCCGGGGCAGCAGGAAGCAGGTCAGGCCGCCCGGTGCCTGGGCCAGCACCAGGAAGGCGTCGGACATCGGCGCCGAGCAGAACCACTTGTGCCCGGTGAGCAGATACTCGCCCGCCGCCGACAGCGGCTGCGCCCGGGTCGTGCTGGAGCGCACGTCCGTGCCGCCCTGCTTCTCCGTCATGCCCATCCCGAAGAGCACCCCGGCCTTCTCCCCGGGCGGTCGCAGCCCCTGCTCGTACACCGTCGACGTCAGCAGCGGCTCCCACTCCCGGGCCAGCGCCGGATCGGTGCGCAGCGCGGGCACCGCCGCGTGCGTCATCGACACGGGACAACCGTGGCCCGCCTCGGCCTGCGTCCACACCAGGAAGCCGGCCGCCCGCCGCACATGACCGCCGGGCCTGCCCCACGCGTCGGTCAGCCCGGCGCCCACCGCGTGCCCCAGCAGCCGGTGCCAGGCCGGGTGGAACTCGACCTCGTCGATGCGGTTCCCGTACCGGTCGTGGGAACGCAGCACCGGCGGATTCCCGTTCGCCTGCGCGCCCCACGCCTGTGCCTGCGCGGAACCGGCGGCCCTGCCCAGCTCACCGAGTTCGGTCAGGGCCGCGGCGGACGGCTCGGCCGGCAGATGACGCCGTACCGCCTCGGAAAGCGCGAGATCCGCCGCGAAGACGTCATAGCCGACCAGCGGCGGTACCTGGTTGGTCACGGTGTGGGTGGTGGGTGCCATGCCGATACGGTAAAGACGTGCAGGCAGCGAATGAAACACCCGAACGGCCGGCGGGGCGGCTCCACCGGGTCCGAGCCCTCTACCGCAACGTGTCCAAGCGGAAGCTGGCCTGGCACTTGCTCAAGGACACCGTCAACTCGTGCATGGAGTACCGCATCCTGGGACTCGCGGCGGAGGCGGCGTTCTTCACCCTGCTGTCCCTGCCCCCGCTGCTCCTCGGCCTGATCGGACTGCTCGGCTACGTGGACGAGTGGACCAGCACCACGACGGTCGCCTCGATCGAGCGCAACATCCTGAACGCCGCGCACACGGTGCTCAGCGAGCGGGGCGTGAACGAGTTCGCCAAGCCGCTGCTGGCGGACGTCACCACCGGCGCCCGGCCCGACGTCATCTCGATCGGCTTCGCGATCGCGCTCTGGTCGGGCTCGCGCGCGGTCAACGTCTTCATCGACACGATCACGGTGATGTACGGCCTCGACGGCCAGCGCGGCATCGTCAAGACCCGGCTGCTCGCCTTCCTGCTCTACGTGATCGCGTTGCTGCTGGGAGCCGTCGTGCTGCCGCTGCTCGTGGTGGGCCCGGACCGGGTCGTGGAGCTGGTGCCGTGGGGCACCGAACTCATAAGCATCCTGTACTGGCCCCTGGTGGTCCTGCTGTCGATCGCCTTCCTGACGACGCTCTACCACGTGTCCGTGCCGGTCCGTTCGCCGTGGAAGGAGGACGTGCCGGGAGCGCTGGTGGCGTTCGTGATGTGGGTGCTCGGCAGCTTCCTGCTGCGGATCTACCTCACCAGCGCGGTCGAGGGCCCCACGATCTACGGATCGCTGGCGGCGCCGATCGCGGTCCTGCTGTGGATCGGCGTCTCCGCGTTCGCGGTGCTGGTCGGGGCGGCGGTCAACGCCGCCATCGACCGGGTGTGGCCCTCGCTGGCGACGGCCGCGGCGCGCGCGGCCAACGACCGGGTCCGGGCGGCCCAGGCGGCCGAACTGGTCGCGCGGGCGCGGGCGGAGAGCAGCGGCGAGGGGGACGAAGGCGAGGACGGCGACTGCGCCTACATGCCGTCCGAGTTCCCGGAACGCTGGTCGCGGTTCCTGCCGCCGGAGGACGTGAAGTCGCGACTGCAGCCGAGCCGCGACAAGGACCCGGACAAGCCGGCCGGACCGCCCGAGGACTGAGGCGGCCCAGGAACGGCGCGGGAGGAGCCGCGTGGAGGGGACGGTCGTACGAGGAGCGGACGTTGTACGAGGAACGGGCGTCGGGGTTCGACGGCGCGACCCTCTGGACCCTGCGCGTGCCGGAGGGCTCCGCACATCCGGTGCTTCCCGACGGGTGCATGGACCTGCTCTGGATCGGCGGCCGGCTGCTCGTCGCGGGCCCCGACACCCACGCCCACGTGCCGGACGGCGTGACGGGCGGCCGGTACGCCGGAATCCGTTTCGCTCCCGGCACGGCCCCCGCCCTCCTCGGCGTACCGGCGCACGAACTGCGCGACCGCCGGGTCGGCCTCGCGGATCTCTGGCCGAGCGCGCTGGTCCGCGACCTCACCGAACGCGTGGCCGAAGCCCCCGATCCGGCCGCCGCGCTGGAGGCGATCGCCCTGCGCCGGGCCGCGGACACCGAGCCCCCGGACCCCCTCATGCGATCCGTCGCCGCGCACCTGGGCGAGGGCCGGTCCGTCGCGGACACCGCGCGGTCGGCCGGCCTGGGCGCCCGCCGACTGCACCGCCGTTCGCTCGCGGCCTTCGGCTACGGACCCAAGACGCTCGCACGGATCCTGCGGCTGCGGCGCGCCCTCGCCCTCGTCCGCTCCGGTACCCCGTACGCCGAGGCGGCGGTCATGGCGGGCTGCACCGACCAGGCCCACCTCGCGCGGGAGATGCGCGACCTGACCGGCACCACCCTGACCGCCCATCTGAGGGCCGGCCCGTAATCCCCGGCGGGCGCCCGACGACAGCCGCGGCACCTCGTCGAGTCCCGGAACGCCCGCCTACGTCCCGCACACGTCCCGCACGCGGGCGCCCTTTCGCCCGCGACGCACCACACCGATCGAAGGTCACCCGACAGGCTCTCGGTCGCGGTCGGCGAACAACGACACCGCGCAGCCGTCCGGATCGAGCACCATCGCGTACCGCTGGCCCCACACCGCGTCCCACGGCTTCAGATGCCCCCGGTACCCGGCACCCGTCAGGTCCTCGTACACCGCGTCCACCTCCGCCGCGCCGTCGCAGCGGAAGGCGAGCCCGAGACGCTCACCGCCGCTCGGCGCCGTCCATCCGGGGTCGAACGACCGGACGACGTCCTCGGTGTCCCACAGCAGGCGCTGCCCGCCGGGGAGCGCCACTTCGACATGGGGTGCGGAATCCGCGTCGGCGGGGATGTCGAGCCCGAGCCTGCGGTAGAAGGCGAGCGAAGCGGCCAGATCCGCGGTGATGATGCCGATCGCGTCCATGTGTGGAGTCATGCCCCGACCGTAGGCCGGGCGCCGCGCCGGGTCTTGTACGAAACGGACACGTCCGGGCCGTCGGCAACGGCCCGGACGGTACGGGCGGGGAGCCACTGGGTCGAGCGCCGGGGTGTCCCCGCCCGCCGCCGCGCGGCTACGGGGCGCCCGTGCCGTCCGCGCGGTCCGCACCGTCCACGCAGTCGTCGGGCGACGTCCCCGGATCCGTCAGCGCGAGACCGAGCAGGGCGCGCTCGGTCACCCAGCGGCTCGGGCGGTGGCGCGGGTCGCCCGTCGTGCGGTGCAGCGCCCGGTGCAGCTCCAGCATCCGGGCGGCACCGATCCGGTCGCCCCAGGCCAGCGGACCGACCGGGTAGCCGAGCCCGGCCGTGACGGCCAGGTCGATGTCGGCGGGGGAGGCGATGGAGCGTTCCGCGATCGACGACGCCACCGACACGATCGACGCCAGCAGCCGCTGCGCCACCGAACCCGCCGTGTCCCGCACCACCGAGACCGCGTACGCGTCGCCGCCGTCGCCCGCCCGGCCCAGCACCGCGCGGGCGTCGCGCGCGGCGGCCGGATCCGCCGCCGGGGTCACGGCCAGCACCCGGCGCCGCCCGGCCGCGGGCAACGGGTCGACCCCGAAGGAACGGCTCGGGGGCAGCCCGTGCTCGGCGACGGCCGAGGCCACCGACGTACCCCAGACCGGGACCAGCACGACCGCCCCGGACGTCGGCCCGGCACCCGTCTCGACGACGGCGCCCGCGGCCGTCAGGGCCTCGCGCAGTGCCGCCGCGCCGCCGTCCCCGGGACCGGAGCCGTGGACGAACACGGGACGGTCCGCGTCGCCCGTGACCGGCGGCTCCGGGGCCGGGGCGGGGGCGTCGGGGCCGTAGGCGAACCAGCCGCGCCCGGTCTTGCGGCCGTGCAGCCCGGCGGCCACCCGGTTCGGGGTGAGGTAGGAGGGGCGGAGCCGGTCCGCGTACCGGAACCCCTGCCAGATGGAGTCGATCACCGCGGCCGTCACGTCCAGACCGGTGAGGTCCATCAGCTCGAAGGGGCCCATGCGCAGACCGAGCACGTCACGGGCGATCCGGTCGATGTCGGCCGGCCGCGCGACCGACTCCTCCAGCAGCGCGAGGGCCTCCGTCACCAGGCCGCGACCGGCGTGATTGACGAGGAAGCCGGGGGTGTCGGCGACGGTGACGGCGCGGTGCCCGCAGCCCTCGACGAACGCGGTGAGGGCGGGCGGGATCTCCGGGCGGGTGGCCGCGCCCGGCACGATCTCGACGATCCGCATCAGCGGCACCGGGTTGAAGAAGTGCAGCCCGGCCAGCCGGGTCGGGTCCTTCAGCGTGGCGGCGATGCGGGTGACCGACAGGGACGAGGTGTTGGTCGCGAAGACCGCCGTCGCGGGCAGCACCTGTTCGAGGCGGCCGAAGACCTCCGTCTTGGTGCCGAGATCCTCCCGCACGGCCTCGACGACCAGTTCCACGTCGGGGCCCGGCGCCCACGGGTCGTCCAGCGCGACCAGCCGTTCCAGGGCGGCCGCGGACTCCTCGGCTGACGACCGGCCCTTCTCCACGGCCCGTTCGAGCATGGACCGTACGAAGTCCACCGCGGCCGTCACCGCTTCCGTACGCGCGTCGCACAACTCGACGGTGTGTCCGGCTGTCGCCGCCCACTGGGCGATGCCGCGGCCCATGGCCCCGGCGCCGACGATCCTGATACGCATGGCGGTTGAGGTCCTCTCGGGGTGACAGGTGATCCGACCCAGCGACGATAGACGCGATCGCGGCGCGCGGTCCGGCTCCCGGGCGATCCCATGACGCCGACCTGCCACCGGTCTCCGGCAGGGCAGGGGCTATTGATCACCGTTGCCCGCGAAATTAGAGTCGCGTCGGGACTACCGTCCGGTGATCCAGGACCGAGGGACCCGCCCGTCGGGAAAGGCGCCCGCCCACCCGGCCGCACGACCTCACCACCGAAAGGTCACGCCGTGCCCGACCAGCAGCCCGACATCGTCATCTGCGAACCGCTGCGCACCCCCATCGGCCGCTTCGGGGGAGTGTTCGCCCGGCAGACCCCGGCGGCCCTCGCCGCACGCGTCGTCACGGAGATCGTCGCCCGTACCGGCATCGACCCCGGGGCGGTCGACGAGGTGATCCTGGGGCACGCCTACCCCTCCGCCGAGGCCCCCGCCATCGGCCGGGTCGTCGCACTCGACGCCGGACTGCCCGAGACCGTCACCGGCGTCCAGACCGACCGCCGTTGCGGCTCCGGGCTCCAGGCCGTCCTCGACGCGGCCATGCAGATCCGGGCCGGCTTCAGCGAGGTCGTCGTCGCGGGCGGCGTCGACGTGATGAGCACCGCCCCCTACTACACGCACGAGGGCCGCTGGGGCATCAAGGGCCCCGGCCTCCAGCTCCACGACGCGCTGGCCCGGGGCAGGGTCACCGCGGGCGGCCTCCACCACCCCGTACCGGGCGGCATGATCGAGACCGCCGAGAACCTGCGCCGCGCCTACGGCATCGGCCGCGCCGACCAGGACGCCCTCGCCCTGCGCTCGCAGCAGCGGGCCGCCCGGGCGGCGGCGGAGGGACGGTACGACGCCGAGATCGTCCCCGTGACCGTACGGACCCGCAAGGGCGAGACGGTCGTCACCGCCGACGAGCACCCCCGCCCCGACACCACCGCCGAACAACTCGCCGCGCTGCGCCCGGTCATGGCCGCGTCCGACCCCGACGCCACCGTGACCGCGGGCAACGCCAGCGGCCAGAACGACGCGGCCGCCGCCTGCCTGGTGACCAGCGCCGCCACCGCCGAACGGCTCGGTCTGACCCCGCTGGTCCGGCTCGTCTCCTTCGCCCGCGCCGGGGTGCCCGCCGCGACCATGGGCCTGGGCCCCGTCCCCGCGACCCGCGCCGTCCTCGACCGCGCCGGGCTGACGCTCGACGACCTCGACCTGATCGAGATCAACGAGGCGTTCGCCGCCCAGGTGCTCGCCTGCACCCACGAACTGGGGCTCGGCGAGACCGATCACGAGCAGCGCGTCAACGTGAATGGTTCCGGCATCTCGCTCGGCCATCCGGTCGGTGCGACCGGCGCCCGCATCCTCGCCACCCTGGCCCGCGAGATGCACCACCGCGAGGCCCGCTACGGCTTGGAGACGATGTGCATCGGCGGCGGCCAGGGCCTCGCCGCGGTCTTCGAACGCGTCCGGCCCTGACACACGGGGCTCGGCGCGTCGTGCGCGCGCCGGGGCCGTCGGCACGCCGCTGTCCCTCGGCACCGCTCCGGAGCCCGGGGGACAGGCCGGCGCGCGCCGAGGCGAGGGCGCGCTCGGCCCCGAGATCCACCATGGCGGGGACGAACGGCAGGGTGCCGCGCGATCCACCGTGTCCGCCCGCCTCGCCGTCCTGGGCGACGATGTCGGCCCGCCGGGAAGTGCTCTCCAGGGCGTCGAGGATCTCGACCGCCTCGCGGACGCCGGCACGGCCGGCGCCGAGCGCCTCGCACAGGGCCGGCTCGGGAGGCAGCGGATCCCCGGGGCGCAGCCGCTCCTCGAGGATGTGGCGCTTGATGCCCTCGACGACTCCCTGCCGGAGCGACCGCCGACCGGACTTCGCGCCGGACATACGTGGAATCCCGACCTCTCGATCCTCTGCCTCTCGGCCCTCCCGCTCGTCGGGCCGGGGCAACACGCTGCCAAGGCATCAGACATCCGATGTTCCGGGCGACAGGCATGCAGAAGATCCGTCGGCGCGGCCCCGGCCGCACCGACGGATCCGTCCGTCACCTGCCTGTCGGCAGTCGGCTGTGCGCGTCAGCCCTTCGAGGCGCGGGTGCGGCGCACCAGCAGGGCGCCACCGAGCACCATCGCGGCGCTCGCACCGCCGGCCAGACCCAGGTTGGTGTCAGAACCGGTGTGTGCCAGCTGCGGCTTGTCGTGGTGGTGCCAGTGCGGCTTGTGGTGGACCGGCTTGTGCGACCAGTGGTGGGTGGCGGGCTTGTGCCAGTTGTGGTGGTGCTCCGGAGGGCAGTCGTGGTGGTGCTGGTGGTGGTGCTGGTGGTGGTGGACGACCGACGGCTTGTGCCACGGCTTGTGCCACGGCTTGTGCGGGGGCTGGGCCGGGGACTCGACCGGCGTCTCGACCGGCGGCTGGGCCGGGGACTCGACCGGCGTCTCGACCGGCGGCTGGGCCGGTGTCTCGACCGGCGTCTCGACTGGCGTCTCGACCGGCGGCTGGGCCGGCGTCTCGACTGGCGTCTCGACCGGCGGCTGGGCCGGTGTCTCGACCGGTGTCTGGGCGGGGGGCTGGGCCGGGGACTCGACCGGCGTCTCGACCGGCGGCTGGACCGGGGGCTCGACCGGCGGCTGGACCGGGGGCTCGACCGGAGGCTGGACCGGCGTCGGCGTCGCGTTCCCCGACTCGTTCTCGCACCCGTTGCCGAGCGCGGGGTTGAGCGCGCCGACGACATCGACCGTGTTGCCGCACACGCTGGCCGGAACGTCCACCGGAACCTGGACGCGGTTGCCGGAGAGCACCCCGGCGGAACCGGCCGTGACGCCCTCGGCGCTCGCGCCCTGGTCGCCCGTGCCGCTTTCCTGACCGCCCTCGTTCTCGCACTCGTTGCCGAATGTCGGGTTCACCAGACCGATCACATTGACCGTGTTGCCGCAGAGATTGATGGGAACATGCACCGGCACCTGCACGGCGTTGCCCGAGCCGACGCCCGGCGAACCGACGGCGTCGCTCCCGGCGGAGGCGTCCGCGAACGCGTACCCGCCGGTGGCGGCCAGGATGCCTGACGCCGCCGCCATCACCAGCACGCTTTTACTCAAGGCTTTTCGCATTGATTGCCCTTTCCTAGGACACGTCGCGCGAGCGCGGGGGCTCGCGGCTCGTTCGTCAGGCGGTACGGCTTTCGCCGGGGACGACCCCCGGACGATCTCCATGGACGGGCCTTCGGCGGTGGTCACGGCGGAATGGGGGGAACGCGTCGCAGCGTTCCTCACGGTTCTTCACGCGATGAATCCACCTCCTGCCGGGCACACACCAGGGCCGCACACCTGGTGACACTCATAACGAGTAGGAAATGTCGAGGAAACTCGTATTTCGTGGAATTTTTGTGACCACTCGAACGGATTGCATGTACGGGACCGCCCCGGCGTGGTTGTCGCGCGGTTGCGTCCTGCTCAACCGGGGGTGCGAAAAAGGGAGTTGCTGTCTGCCGCAGAATGGAAGGAGTGGTGAAACGCTTCTGCAGTATTCCTTGCCTACCTTCGTACTGCTGCCCGTGCGCCTTCGGCGTTCGGGTGAATGGAGAGAACCAAAGGCCCGTTCGCGAGTTGGGCAGGAAGCTCCGGTACGGGGCATCCGGTACGAGAAGGGTTAATCGTGATCAAGAAGGTTCTGGCCACAGGCGCCGTGGCCGCCTCCATCCTCGGTCTGGGCGCGACGCAGGCCTTGGCGGTCGGTGACGACGGCGGTACGACCTCGGTCAACGGCAACGGAGCCTCGCAGTGGTTCGGCAACGCTGTGACCCATGGTGACGGAAGCCCGCAGTTCGACCTGGTCCAGGGCAGCCTGAACAAGGCGTGCGTCGGCCTGCCGCTCAATGCCAACCCCGGCTCGCTCATCGGCGGGATCCCGGTCACGGTCCAGGACGTCGATGTGCTGTCCTCGCCGCAGAACCAGCAGTGCACCGAGAACTCCACCCAGGCCAAGGGCGACGAGCCGCTGTCGCACATCCTGAGCAACATCCCGGTGCTCTCCGGCAACGGCGTCGGCAACAGCTGATCCGGCCGGCCGCAGTGACAGGCCCGGGCCGTCGGCGTTCCTCCTCCGTACGGTCCGGGCCCGCCGCTGCCCGTTCCGTCGCCGTCACGCCGGGTCATTCCGGCGGGACGGTGAACGGAATGGCCCGACGACGCTCCCTCGCTGCCGCCGGACCGGCAGCACATAGGTGCTCAGTCTTTCGGGCGATTTCCGAAATTCTTCTGCCAGAAGGGTTTCGATCACGGTCCTACGTCGTTATCAATCGCAGCGGCGGAGTCACGAGTGATCAGGACCGCGCTCGTGCGGCACGAAGGACGTGGCCGCTTAGGACTCCGTCGAAGAAAGGGATAGAAGTGAAGTACACCAAGGTCGCCGCCGTCGCAGCCGGAACCCTGATGGCAATGGGTGCCGCCGCGCCTGCCTTTGCCGACGCCGGTGCAACCGGCGGCACCTCCCTCTCCCCGGGTGTGGTGTCGGGCGATGTCATCCAGGCCCCGATTTACACTGCGGTCAACGCCTGCGGCAACACCGTCTCCGCGGTCGGCGTTCTCAACCCTGCCATCGGCAACTTCTGCATCAACGGCTGATTCAAGGTCGGTCGGGGCGAACGCCCATGACGGAAAGGCCTCGGAACGCATTCGATCGCGTTCCGAGGTCTTTCCCTTTTTCCTTCCCGGTGGGTGCGCGATGTGTCGCCAGGAAATCCCGTCCCCTCCAGTTGCCCGGTCGCGGCCGCGTCGTTACCCAGAGGGAATGCGGCGGAAGCAACAGCCAAAGAGGCCGGCACGGCCGCGCGTGCGCGACCGATGAGAAGCCGCTGCAGAAGGGAATCCCGAAAGTGAAGTACGCGAAGTCCGCTGCGTTCGTCGCCGGTTCCGTGGTCGCTCTGGGAACGGCTGCTCCTGCGTTCGCCGTCACCCATGCCACGGTCCCCGACTTCAGCCTCACCGGCGGCGTCAACCAGGTGACGGCCAGCGCGCCGCGGGCCGTCGACCCGCTCATCGACACGGTCGGGGGCGCTGCGGAGAAGATGCACAGGCAGGGCACCGTCACCGGGCTGACCGACCAGGCCGCCGGTGCGGCCAAGGGCACGGTACCGCTCCTCGGCGGCCTCCCGGCCGGCGGCTGATCCGGCACGGCGGCCCGAATTCCCGCATTCGCGGATTCTGTTCCTCTCCGCACCATGGGCGCGACGAACAACCGTGTGGAGAAGAATCGTTCGAGTGAATCGCCACAACCATTCTTGTCACCGTGAGTTGATCAGGGTGCTCCGGACAGGCGAGCAAAGAAGAATAATCAGAAGGGCTTTTCCATGATCAAGAAGATGATGGCCTCGGCGGCCGTCGCCGTTTCCATCGCCGGTGTGTCCGCCGCGATGGCCCCGCAGGCCATGGCCGTCGGGAACGACGCCGGTACGACCTCGGTCAACGGCAACGGAGCCGTCCAGTCGTACGGCAACTCCGCCACCCACGGCGACTGGAGCCCGCAGTTCGCGCTCATCCAGGGCTCGCTCAACAAGCCCTGCATCGCCCTGCCGGCCAAGGCCAATGCCGGTTCGCTCGTCGGTGTCGTCCCGGTCTCCGTCCAGGACATCAACGTCCTCGCGTCGCCGCAGAACCAGCAGTGCACGGAGAACTCGACGCAGGCCAAGGGCGACGAGGCGCTGTCGCACATCCTGAGCAACATCCCGATCCTGTCCGGCAACGGCGCCGGCAACAACTAGGACACCGAGGCTCCGGCCGCCCGACGCCGATCCCGAACGCCTCGTCTGCGTACGGCACGGCGTCGTGTGCGGCTTCGAGTCCGCCTGTCCATAGTGTGCGAAACCCGTGGGGCCGACGCATCCAGGCCGCAGCCGGTTCTCCGGCGGGCCGGACGCGTCGGCCCCACGGCGTGCGTCCGGAGTCCCGCCACCCCCCGAACGGGCGGGCGCACTGGGCCGGTTGCCGTAGCGGCGGCGGACGTCGCCCGGTGTATCGGGTAGGGACCGGACATGGACCAGTACGACAGTCAACGCCCCCACGGCGGCCGGCGGCACGCGCAGGACGCCACACCCATCTACGACCGGTTGCTCGCCGAATGGCGGGCGGCCCGCAGCGGAGCGCAGCCGATGCCGCCCGGGCGACAGGCGCGGCCCCGCACTGGATGCCGCGTTCCCGCCGCCCGTACGCCCGAGAGCTCTGTCGACGGGTGAGCGGTGCGGGTCGAACTCGCGCAGGATCGAACCCATTTAGGTGGTTATGCGGAACTGTCGCTCCCGTAGTGGGTTGATCAATGCGTTCCACAACGGGACGCTCCGAAAGGTGAAGCGTAATGAAGAAGATGATGGCCGGCGCAGCCGTGGTCGTGTCCCTGATGGGCCTGTCCGCCGCTGTTGCCCCTGCGGCCATGGCGGTCGGCAATGACGAGGGCACCACGTCGGTCAACGGCAATGACGCCACGGACGCGTTCGGCAACGCCGTGACCTACGGCGACGGCAGCCCCCAGGCGCAGCTCATCCAGGGCTCGCTGAACAAGCTCTGCCTCGGTGCGCCGGTCAAGGCCAACGCCGGTTCGCTCGTCGGCCTGCTGGTCCCGGCCACGGCCCAGGACGTCAACGTGCTGTCCTCGCCGCAGAACCAGCAGTGCGCCGAGAGCTCGACGCAGGCCAAGGGGGACGAGCCGCTGTCGCACATCCTCAGCAACATCCCGGTGCTCTCCGGCAACGGCATCGCCAACGACTGACGCCCACTCGGGTGCGGGCAGTCGCGCGAAGACGATCCGAGGCCGCCCGCACTCCGTGTCCGGTGTCGCGGAGGTGGAGCCGGGGCCGTGCCCCGGGCTCCGTCCACAGCGAGATGCCCACCGCTCCACGGGGGCGGTGGGCATCTCGCGCGTACGGGGGTGGGTTCAGCCGAGGCTGCGTACCGGAAGGACGCAGTGGGCCGAGGTCATGATGACGTTCGGGTCCCCCGCGAAGGCCCGCAGCAGGTCCTCACCGACCGGTCGGCCCGGCGCGCCCTGGGGCCACGGGTGAGTGGCGAACATGACGTTCACCTCGCCGCGCTGCTCGGCGGCGGCCAGCCACTCGGCCGGGGCCGGGTACTGGGCGGTGAAGTGAGGGAGCGTCAGGACTGCCTGGCCGGCCTGGACGAGCAGCTTGACCGGAAGCCCCGGGGTCTCGGCCGCGTACACCGGACCGGTGCCCACCGGCAGTCCGCTGCGCTCCAGGGACGCGCGCATGGCTGTCTCGCCGGTGGCCGGGCCTTCCGCACCGTCGCCCAGCGAGTAGACGAGAAGGAAGGCGGCGTCGGGGCCTCCGTCGGGGTGTTCGCCGCTCCACCCGATCAGCGAGATCGTGCCCAACTGGGCTTGGGTGAACGTGCCGGTGGCCGTCTGGGGTGAGGTCATGCTCGGCACCATAACGGCCGATGAGCGGTCCATGTGCATGTGTATCACCTGATCGAGGGATATCGTCGGATATCTCCGATGAATGCCGTCAGGGCCGCGTCGCGGCTCCGGGTGGACAAGGCGGGGGCGGGAAAACGTGTTGACGGCGCCTCGTGGTCGCGGGCTATCGTGTGCGGCGTCGCCGGGCGGCGGACCGCCGCCGGTGCCGGTCCCGTGCGTGAACCAGGAGGTGAGGACATTGATGACTGTCGCCGAGATGGGTGTTGCCCACCGCAGAAGCATCGTTCCCGCCCCCGTGGTCGCCGGCTGACCTCTTCGTTCGACAACACCGCGCGCCTGTGAGCGCGTTGCCGGGGCCACCCTTCGAAGGGTTTCCCTTGTCCTCCCAGTTCTCTGGTTCTTCCTCCTTCTCTTCCGACTCTTCCGTTTTCTTCCAGGACACGTCCGTCGCACATCCGTCCGCGTACGGCTGGGACGACGGCTGGGCCGCCGCGTTCGCCCCGTACGCCGCGCAGGGGCTGCTGCCCGGGCGCGTGGTGCGGGTCGATCGCGGGCAGTGCGACGTCGTCACCCCGCGAGGGACGCTGAGGGCCGACACCGCGTTCGTCGTCCCGCGCGATCCCATGCGCATCGTCTGCACCGGTGACTGGGCCGCCGTCGACCCCGACGGGGATCCGCGGTTCGTACGGGCGCTGCTGCCGCGGCGTACGGCCTTCGTCCGCTCGACGACGTCGCAGCGTTCCGAGGGACAGGTCCTCGCCACCAACGTGGACCACATCGCCATCTGCGTCTCGCTCGCCGCGGAACTCGACCTGGGACGGGTGGAGCGCTTCCTCGCGCTCGCCATGTCCAGCACCGACGGGGCGGCGCTGCTCCGCGACGGGGCGGACGCCGCGGACGGTGCCGCCGAACCGGTCGTGGTGCTGACCAAGGCCGATCTCGTGCCGGACGCCACGACGCTGTCGCACCTCGTCCAGGACATCGAGGCCGTCGCGCCCGGTGTGCAGGTGCTTCCCGTCAGCTCCGTCACGGGCGAGGGACTGGACGTGTTCTCCGCGATCGTGTCGGGTGGCACGAGCGTGCTGCTCGGGGTCTCCGGAACGGGCAAGTCGACCCTCGCCAACACCTTGCTCGGCCGCGACGTGATGGAGGTGCAGGCCGCGCGCGAGGTCGACGGCAAGGGCCGCCACACCACCACGACCCGCAATCTGCTGGTGCTGCCCTTCGGGGGCGTGCTCATCGACACCCCCGGGCTGCGCGGCGTCGGGCTCTGGGACGCGGAGACCGGCGTCGGTCAGGTCTTCTCCGAGATCGAGGAACTGGCCGAGCACTGCCGGTTCCACGACTGCGCCCACCGGTCCGAGCCCGGCTGCGCGGTGCTCGCCGCGGTCGAGGACGGCTCACTGTCCCACCGGCGCCTCGACAGCTTCCGCAAGCTGCTCCGCGAGAACCGGCGCATCGTGGCCAGGACCGATGCCCGGGTGCGGTCGGAGATGCTGCGCGAATGGAAGCGCAGAGGGGCCGAGGGCAGGGCGGCCATGGAAGCGAAGCGCGGCAGGACGCGGTAAGCCCTGCCGTCGAAGTGCCGTCGTCCGGCGGAGGCCGCACGGCAGGCGGCAGTTCGGCGACAGGGCCTGGGCCGCGACGCCGGGCCCGATGTCCGAAATCCGCCAGTGCGGTGCCGGCGGGTGCCGCACACTGGACGGTGTGATGGACGAAACGACCAGGTACGAGGCGGTGAGCAGCCGCGACGCCCGGTTCGACGGGGAATTCTTCTTCGCCGTCGAGACGACCGGTATCTACTGCCGGCCGAGCTGCCCCGCCGTCACCCCCAAGCGGAAGAACGTCCGCTTCTTCCCGACCGCGGCCGCCGCCCAGGGCCACGGCTTCCGGGCGTGCCGACGCTGCCGCCCGGACGCCGTGCCCGGCTCGGCGGAGTGGAACGTACGCGCCGACGTCGTCGGACGCGCCATGCGGCTGATCGGGGACGGTGTGGTCGACCGGGAGGGCGTGCCCGGTCTGGCGCACCGGCTCGGCTACAGCGCGCGCCAGGTGCAGCGGCAGCTCAACGCGGAACTGGGCGCCGGACCCGTCGCGCTGGCCCGGGCCCAGCGCGCCCACACCGCGCGGGTGCTGCTGCAGACGACCGGGCTGCCCGTGACGGAGATCGCCTTCGCTTCCGGCTTCGCCAGCGTTCGTCAGTTCAACGAAACGATCCGGCGGATCTACGCCCGCACGCCGAGCGCGCTGCGGGCCGAGGCCGGGGCGGGGTCCAGGGCGGCGGGCCGGGCGGCGCACACCACCGGCATCCCGTTGCGGCTCGCGCACCGGGGGCCGTACGCGGCCCGCGAGGCCTTCGACCTCCTGGCCGGCGAGGCGGTCGGCCGCGTCGAGGAGGTCGTCGGGAAGCCCGGTGCCCGGACCTACCGGCGCACCCTGCGCCTGCCCTACGGCACGGCCGTCGTCGCCGTCGACGAACGGTCCGCGGGGCCCTGGCTGGACGCCCGGATCCATCTCACGGACCTGCGTGATCTGACGACGGCGGTGCAGCGGCTGCGGCGGCTGTTCGACCTGGACGCCGATCCGTACGCCGTCGACGAGCGGCTCGGCGCCGATCCGCGGCTCGCGGCGCACGTCGCCGCCCGTCCGGGGCTGCGTTCCCCGGGGACCGCGGACCCGGAGGAGTTCGCCGTCCGGGCGCTGGTGGGCGCGGCGGAGGCGGAGCGGCTGGTGGAGGCGTACGGCAAGACCCTCGACGTTCCCTCCGGCGGGCTCACCCATGTGTTTCCCGAGCCGGGCGCGCTGGCCGGAGAGGTGGAGGACCCGGTGCTGCGAGCGCTGACCGCCGCGCTCGCCGACGGGGGCATACGGCTCGACGCCGGGGCGGACCGCGACGAGGCGGAGCGGGCGCTGCTCCGGTTGCCGGGGATCGGTCCGGGGACCGCGGCGCTCATCCGGATGCGGGCGCTGGGCGACCCCGACGTGGACCCCGGCGGCGGGCCGGGGACGGAGAGGTGGCGTCCGTGGCGTTCGTACGGGGTGCGGCATCTGGAGCTCCTCGGCGTCACCTGAGCCGACGGGCGGGGCCGGGGGCCCCGGGGGCCGGGCGCGCTTCGGGGCGGGCCGGGCTCATGCCCAGAGCTGCACGCCGAGCCAAGCACCCGTCACCAGCAGGCACGCGAAGAGTTCGACGAGCACGGACCAGCCCGTGGCCCGCATCACCGAGCGGACCGATGCCCACCCCGCGCCACGACTGCCGAGCCGCAGCCGCTCCACCCCGTAGACGGTCCCCACGTAGCCCAGCAGCGCACCCAGCACCGGGACGACGAAGAAGCCCACGACCGCGCCGACGCCGCCGAGCACCAACGTCCTGCGCGGGGCGCCCGACTCGTGCGGGCGGCGCGACGGCAGCAGCGGTTTCAGCGCCTGGCCCACCAGCAGCAGCGCGGTGGCCCCCACGAGCACGGACCAGGCCGCCGACGTCCTGTCGGCCAGCGCCCACCACAGCACCGCGGCCCAGACGATCGCCTGTCCGGGCACTCCTGGCACCAGCACGCCGGTCAGGCCCAGGAACATGACCAGGCCGACGGCGACGAGCTGCCATACACCCATCCGACCAGCCTGACGGAGTCCGGCCGGTCCCGCCCGTCCACGGTGCCGGGCATCCCGGGCACCGACGGGTCAGGCCCGGGGCTCCCGGGCCACCCAGCCCCGCTCGTACGCGTGCCAGCCCAGCTGGAGCCGGGTCGACACCCCCGTCAGTTCCATCAGGCCCTTCACCCGCCGCTGCACGGTCCGCAGCCCCAGGTCCAGCTGCTTCGCCACGCTCGCGTCCGTCAGCCCGGCCAGCAGCAGCGACAGGATCTCCAGGTCCGTCGCGTCGGGTCCGGTGGAGACCTCCTCCAGCAGGTCTCCCTCGCCGAGCCGGAGCGGCATCGCCTCCCGCCACACCGCTTCGAACAGTCCCGTCAGCGACTCCAGCAGCCCGGAGCCGTGCACGACCAGAGCCGCGGGCTCCGCGCCCCGGCCGGTCAGCGGCACCATCGCCAGGGCCGCGTCGGCGACGACCAGCTTGGTGGGCACCCGGTCGACGACCCGGCACTGCTCGTCGCGGCCCAGCGCCGCCGAGAGCTCCGTGATCCCGGACGGCAACGAGAGCACCTCCCGCTCGACCACCACCCGGAACGACACCCCGCGCGTGGCGGCCCGTTCCTCGGCCTCGTTCTCCGTCCCGCTCACCGCGACCGGCCTACCGGTGACCAGGGCGCACACCTCGTTCGCCGCCCCCAGCTGCAGCTGGTGGAAGCGGTGTGCCACCGCGCGCGCGCCCGTCACCACCTCGACCAGGTCGTGCACGGCCGAATCGGTGGCCTCCGCCCGGTACTCCTCGGCGAGCAGCGCCGCCGCCAGCTCCGCCTGCTCCAGCTCGTGGCGCTGCTGCGTCAGCAGGGCCCCCAGCGCCACCGCCGGAGGCGCCGCCACCCAACGGCCGGTGCGCGACGAGGACTGGGCGGCCAGACCGTGCTGCTCCAGCCTGCGCAGCGCCCGTTCGGTGTCCGGCTCGGGGAGCGCGAGCCGGTGTGCCAAATCGGTGACCTCGGCGGCCCCCACGGCCACGAGCGCGCGGTACGCCGACTCCTGTATCTCGTCGAGACCTATGGCCCCCAACATCCCTCGGTCCCTCCCGGACGCATTGATTCCGCACGCCGTCGCTGATTCCGGGCGCCGGTCGTGGCGGAAAGCGGCCACGGCGTAAACCTGCCGTGCACATCATCCCTTCATCGCCCCGCGCTCTGCCAATGTGGCGCCACCGCAGTTCCGACAACTTCCGGCATGCCGCTGCTTGTTCAGAGGCAACCCGGTCTTACGACCTGGGGAGCAGTAGGGAGCGGGCTCCCGACGCCCTGCGACTCCGCCTCCCGCGTCGTCGTCGGTCACCGATGCCCCTTCCCCGAGCTCTCAGCTGCTTTCGAGCAGGACAGACCCCATCCTCCTCCCTCCTCCGCCCTGGACTCGAAGCCGCACGACGCCGCTCGCTGATCCACTCCCTATCGTTCCCCAGGTCGTTACTTGGGGAGAGCGATGCGTCCGATATCGCGTACGGCGCTGGAGGCGGCCACCACCGCCGCCCTGGCCGTCACCGCGATCGCACCGTCCGCGGCAGCGCCGCAGGACGACGCGACCGCGAGGAAACCACTGACCGGCAGTTCGTGCGCCACCTCCAAGGCGGGCGAACTGGTCACCGTCACCCTGGTCACCGGCGACAAGGTCCTGGTACGCACGGACAGTTCCGGGGCCGCGTCGGTCACCGCGCTGCCCCGCGAGGACGGCTCCGTGCCCCTCCTGCAGACCAGGCAGTCCGACCTCGCCTGGGCCGCCGGATACACCGGCAAGGGCACCAGGGTCGCCGTCCCGGACACCGGCGCCGACGCGGAACCCCTCGACCTCAAGGGCCGGATCGCCGCCTCGGAGAACTTCACCGACTCCAGCACGGCCGACGACCGGCAGGGCCACGGCACCCACACCATCTCCACCGTCGGCGGCTCCGGCGCCGCGAGCGACGGCCGGAAGAAGGGCATCGCCCCCGACACCGAACTGCTCAACGGCAAGGTCCTCAACGACGGCGGCTCCGGTGCCGTGTCCTGGATCACCGCCGGCATGCAGTGGGCCGTCGACCAGGAGGCCGATGTCGTCTCCATGAGCCTCGGCAGCTCGGAGCCGACCGACTGCACCGACCCGATGAGCGTCGCCGCCGAGAAGCTCGCCCGGAGCGAGGACACGCTGTTCGTGATCGCGGAGGGCAACTCCGGCCCGAGGCACAACACCGTCTCCTCGCCCGGCTGCGCCCCGAGCGTGCTGACCGTCGGCGCCGTCGACCGCGACGACTCCACGGCCCAGTTCTCCAGCTGCGGGCCCGCGATCGGCGCGCACACCCTCAAGCCGGAGATCGCCGCCCCCTGCGTCGGGGGCGCGCCCCCCCCCGGGGCGGGGGCGGCGCGGGCGGCGGCGCCCGACACCCCCGAGGGGGGGCGACGGGGGGGGGCCCGCCGCCGGCGGGGGCCCCCCCCCGCGCGCTGCGGAGGG
>NZ_JBIARH010000032.1:79037-87517 GCF_042889785.1 Streptomyces sp. NPDC002476
CCGCACGCCCTTAGACCCCCCCCCCGGGCGCCGCCTCGCCCGCGGGGGGGCGGTGGCCGACGCAGGGGGCGGCTACGCCTACCAGCCGATGTCCGGGACGTCGATGGCCACTCCGCATGTGGCGGGCGCCGCCGCGATCGTGAAGCAGCGTCACCCGGACTGGACCGCCCAGCAGATCAAGGCCGCCCTGGTGTCGTCCGCGAAGAGCGACATCCCCGGCGACGTGCGCGAGACCGGCGCCGGCCGGCTCGACGTGAAGGCCGCGATCGACACCACCGTTGCCGGCGCCCGCGCCGTCCAGGCCGGCTCCATGGCCGACCGGGCGCGCGCAAGTACACCGCGGGCTCGAAGCGCACCGAGAACTGGTACCGGGGCATCCTGGCCCCGACCGCACCGCGCGACGCCGACGGCGAGCTCCAGCTGGCCGCCGAACGGCAGGACAACCAGATCGGCGTGGCAATCGCATGGCCGGGGTCACGGACGCGCCGTGCGCGCGGCGCGTCGTGTTTTCGGCATGCGCCGTTTCCGTGCGGCCCGTGCGGTGGACAATCAAGGGTATGAGCCAGCAGGGGGAGCGGCCCGCCGACGAGGACGACTGGTGGGACAGGCTGTACGACGAGACCGACAGGGACACCGGGGCGGGCGGCGCGGGTGGTGCGGGCGACGCCGGTGACACCCTCGACGACCGCTTCGACTCGGTGGCGAGGGCGGTCGGTCCGGCGGGGAACGGGGGGAGCGCGGGGACACTCCTCCCGGAGCCGGAGCCGGAGCCGGAGCCGTCCCGGACGACGATACGGGCGCGTGCCCCCTGGGAGCCGCCCGAGGAGAACGCACCGGCGCCCGGGTCCGCACCGGCCGGCCCGCCGAGCCCGCGCACCTTCGCCGACTTCACCGCCCCGCCGCCCATGGGGCCGCCGACGGCCGCCGCCGCGCCGACGCCCACCGGCCCACCGCAGATCCCTGACCCGTCGACGCCTGCCGGACCACCGGTGGCCCCGGATTCGTCGAAGCCTGCCGGACCATCGGCGGTCCCCGCCCCGCCGACACCGGCCGGACCAGTGGCGGTCGCCGGTCCGTCGACGCCCGCCGCCCTGCCGTCGTCCGCAAGGCCGCCCGCGGCCCCCGCTCCTGCCGTGCCGCGTCCCGCGCGCACCCACGTGGGCGACCGGCCGCCCACGTACGACGCCGAGCCCACCGCGCTGCCCGTCACCGTCCCCCAGGAACTGGACGGTCTCGTCGCCGCCGACACGGTGCTCGACGGAGCCCGGTACGGCACCTACACCTTGCGTGCCGCCTCGGTGCGCGGGGACTCGGCGCGGTTCCGGGGCGAGCACCGGCGCGATGCCTTGCTCACCGCGCGCTTCGGCACCGACCGGGAGGCGCTCGTCCTGGTGGCCGTCGCCACCGGCGCCCGCGCCTCCGAGCAGGCGCACCTGGCCGCGGCCGACGCCTGTCGCTGGATCGGCGGTGCGATCGGACGCAGCCATCTCCGCCTGACCGAGGACATAAGGGCCGGACGGCGCGGCGAGCTGAAATCCGGTCTGCGCCGACTCACCGACCGCGGGTTCGGCAGGCTGCGCGCCCGTGCCGTCGAGCTGGGGCTCGAACCCGGGCAGTACTCGGCGGGGCTGCGTTGCCTCCTGCTGTCCGCGGACCCCGACTGCCGTACCAGGATCTTCTTCGGGATCGGTGCCGGTGGGTTCTTCCGCCTGCGCGACGGCGTCTGGCAGGACCTCGAACCGGGGACTCCGCACCGGGCCGGGCCTTCCGTCGGGAACGCCCTGGACGGAGGGAACACTGAGAACGCCGAGAACACCGGAAACGCCGAGAGCACCGGAAATGCCGAGAACACCGGAAACGGAGCGATCGGTGGGGGCGGAGGGAAGGCCGGGGAGTCCGGTTCCGTAAACGCGGAGCCGTCCCGCCCGGGAGGCGCCGCCGCCGATGGCGACCGCCCTGCCGAGCCGTTCCGCTTCCGGGCCTCGGTAGCTCGATCGGGTGACATGCTGCTGCTGTGCAGCCCCGGGCTCGCCGCACCGCTGCGCGACGAACCGGCACTGGCCGGGGAACTCGCCGAACGCTGGACCGGCGGTGAGGCACCGGGGCTCGCGGCCTTCCTCACGGACACTCAGCTCAGGGTGGAGGGCTACTCCGAAGACCGTACGGGCGCCGCCGTCTGGGAGGCGTAATCGCGCACGCCATGGGTTGATGGATGCGGGGTCCGGAAGCCGAAGCGCGGAAAGGGTACGCACCCATGGCGAAGCAGAACGTGTCGGAGCAGTTCGTCGACATCCTCGTCCGGGCGGGCGTGAGGCGTATGTACGGTGTCGTCGGCGACAGTCTCAACCCGGTCGTCGACGCCATCCGGCGCAACTCGGCCATCGACTGGATCCAGGTCCGGCACGAGGAGACCGCCGCGTTCGCCGCCGGGGCCGAGGCCCAGGTCACCGGCTCGCTGGCGGCCTGCGCCGGGTCGTGCGGCCCCGGCAATCTGCATCTCATCAACGGCCTCTACGACGCCCACCGCTCCATGGCACCCGTCCTCGCCCTCGCCTCGCACATTCCGTCCGGCGAGATCGGGCTCGGCTACTTCCAGGAGACCCACCCGGACCTGCTGTTCCGGGAGTGCAGCCACTACAACGAGATGATCTCCAACCCCCGGCAGATGCCGCGGCTGCTCCAGACGGCCATCCAGCACGCGATCGGCCGGGGCGGGGTCAGCGTCGTCACGATGCCGGGCGACATCGCCTCCCAGCCCGCTCCGGACAGGACGGTGGAACACGCCCTGGTCACCACGCGGCCGACGGTGCGACCCGGGGACGCGGAGATCGAGAAGCTCTGCCGGATGGTCGACGAGGCGAAACGCGTGACGCTGTTCTGCGGCAGCGGCACGGCGGGCGCCCACGCCGAGGTGATGGAGTTCGCCGAACGGGTGAAGGCCCCGGTCGGGCACGCGCTGCGGGGCAAGGAGTGGATCCAGTACGACAACCCGTACGACGTCGGCATGAGCGGGTTGCTCGGTTACGGCGCGGCCTACGAGGCGACCAACGAGTGCGACCTCCTCATCCTGCTCGGCACCGACTTCCCGTACCAGGCGTTCCTCCCCGACGATGTGAAGATCGTCCAGGTCGATGTGCGTCCCGAGCACCTCGGCCGCCGTTCCAAGCTGGACCTGGCGATCTGGGGCGATGTGCGCGAGACGCTGCGCTGCCTGACCCCGAGGGTGAAGCCCAAGACCGATCGCAAGTTCCTCGACCGGATGCTGAAGAAGCACGCGGACGCGCTGGAGGGCGTGGTCAAGGCGTACACCCGCAAGGTCGAGAAGCACATCCCGATCCACCCCGAGTACGTCGCTTCGGTGCTGGACGAACTGGCCGACGAGGATGCCGTGTTCACCGTCGACACGGGCATGTGCAACGTCTGGGCCGCGCGCTATCTCTCGCCCAACGGCAAGCGCCGTGTCATCGGTTCCTTCAGTCATGGCTCGATGGCCAACGCACTCCCGCAGGCCATCGGGGCCCAGTTCGTCGACCGTGACCGGCAGGTGGTGTCGATGTCCGGCGACGGCGGATTCACCATGCTGATGGGCGACTTCCTCACGCTCGTGCAGTACGACCTGCCGGTCAAGGTGGTCCTGTTCAACAATTCGTCGCTCAGCATGGTCGAGTTGGAGATGCTGGTGGCCGGTCTTCCCTCGTTCGGCACCGGCAACAAGAACCCCGACTTCGCGGCCGTCGCCCGCGCGGCCGGGGCCTACGGAGTGCGGGTGGAGAAGCCCAAACAGCTGGAGAGCGCCCTCAAGGACGCCTTCAAGCACAAGGGTCCGGCCCTCGTCGACATTGTCACCGACCCCAACGCGCTCTCCATCCCACCGAAGATCAGCGCCGAGATGGTGACCGGTTTCGCGCTCTCCGCCAGCAAGATCGTGCTGGACGGCGGTGTCGGCCGGATGGTCCAGATGGCCCGCTCCAACCTGCGCAACGTGCCCCGTCCCTGAGCGCGTTCTCCCGGTGGATCCGGGGTCCTCCAGGCAGCTGATGTACATCAACTGCCTTTGTCCGCACTCTTGGCGACCCTTGAGCAATGTGACATATTATTGACGTGTCCATGAGGCGATCTTTGGATGTCGTCATCGTCGGTGCCGGGGAGAGAAACCTCCTGGTGTCCGACAAGGTTCCCGGTCCCGAACTCGAACTCGCCCTGCATTCGGCCGCGTTGTGGCAGACCCTGGCACAGGAACTGCCCTCGTCGATCGAGTACGAGCGCAAGGGCGGCCTGGTCGTCGCGCAGGCCGAGGACTCCCTGGCCGGACTGTCCGCCACGGCCGCCGGACAGCGGCGCGCCGGGGTCGAGGCGTACGACCTCACGGCGGGCCGGCTCCGCGAGATCGAGCCCCACCTCGCGCCGGGGCCGGCCGGGGGCTGCCTGTATCCGCAGGATGCCCAGGTCCAACCAGCCCTCGCGGCAGCGGAGTTGCTGCGGTCCTCGGTGCGGGCCGGGGCGTGTCTGTGGCCGGGCGAGGAGGTCGTCGCGATACTCGCCGACCGGGCGGGCGCGGTGAGCGGGGTGCGGACCGCGCGGTGCGAACTGCGCGCGCCCGTCGTGGTCAACGCGGCCGGGACCTGGGGCGGCGAGGTGGCCGCCCTGGCCGGGACGCCTCTGCCGGTCATGCCGCGCAGAGGGTTCGTGCTCGTCACCGAACCCCTGCCGAGGCTGATCCGGCACAAGGTCTACGCGGCGGAGTACGTGGCGTACGCACGCGCTCCCCGAGCCGTGGCCGCCAACCCCGGCAAGGTGGGGGAGGGTGTCCGGTACGGGGCGGCGCTGGCCCGGGCGGGGGTCCGGGTCCGGACCCGCCGGGCGGTCACCGAGGTGCGCGGCGACGGCCGGGTGGGGAGGAGGTGACCGTGAGCAGGCCGGACCGTCGATGGCGGCTCGTGCCCGGGTCCGGCCGCACGCTCGCCTGCGACGCGCTCGCCGTGGGTCCCGGGCTCGTGCCCCAGCTGGACCTCGCCGTGGCGGCGGGCTGCGGGACGCGGGTGTGCGCCGACGGGACCCACGCGGTCACCGTGGACGAGCGGCTGCGGACCACCGTGCCGGGGATCTGGGCAGCGGGGGAGACCGGAGGCGTCGGCTGCTTCGAACTCGCCCTGACTGAAGGGAAGTTGGCGGCACTCTCGGTCGTCCACGAGGTGCGCGGCGGGATACGGCGGGACGCCGCGCGCAGGGCGGTCGCCCTGAGCCGGTCCCGGCGTCGCCTGCGTGCCTTCGCCGCGCTGATGGGGGCCGTGCACCGGCCGGGGGCGGACTGGGGCGCGTGGCTGACCGACGACACGGAGGTCTGCCGTTGCGAAGAGGTCGTCGAGGGCCGGATCCGCGACGCCTGCGAGCGGCTCGGCGCCGGGGACGCCCGGACCGTCAAGCTGCTCACCCGGGCCGGGATGGGCTGGTGCCAGGGCCGGACGTGCGGCTTCGCCGTCCGCGAGCCGGCGGCGGTGCACAGCGCCCCTCCAGGCGTCGGCCGACATCCACAGGGGCCCGACCGCCGCCCGCTGGCCTGCCCCGTGAAGCTGTCCGAACTCGCCGCCGAACCGGCCGATCCCGGCTAACGAACTGGGTCGTAAGGGCTGTCCCGTAGTTCCCCTCCCGGGAACGTTTGTCCCGTCGCGCCGCCCGGTACTTCCCCGAGCTCTCAGCTTCGTTCGAGCAGGGAGCTCCCATTGCTCGCGGTGTCGGCCGGAAGCCCACGCAGCCCACTACGAGGGCTTCCGGCCGCCTTGCGATCACACGCAGCGGACGACGCTCCTTCCCGGCAGACCTTTCCGTCCACGCCACCACAAGACCCGCCGAACCTCCGGCCTCCGGCGCGCGCGGCGTCCGGCGCACCCCGGCCGGGCCCCGACGCGCCCGGTCCCGGAACCCGGCGCGGCACCGGCGCGCCCCGCGCCGCGTACGGCACCCGCTGTGCGCGCCTTGCAATGCCGCACCCGTCATGTCCTGTCACCACTCTCGAGGAGCCACGATGCAGCAGAACACCCCGCACACCCGCACCCGCCCCTGGCAGGGAGTCATGGTCGCCACCCCGCTGACTCTGCACGCCGACGGCACGATCGACTACGACGCCTACGCCACGCACGTGCGGCAGCTCATCGAGGCGGGCTGCGACGGAGTGGTGCCCAACGGATCGCTGGGCGAGTACCAGACCCTGACCGACGAGGAACGCGAGCGGATGGTCCGGGTCGCGGTGGAGGCGGCGGGCGACGGCGACCGGGTCATGCCGGGTGTCTCCGCCTACGGCAGCGCGGAGTCACGGCGCTGGGCGCAGCAGGCGGCGGAGGCGGGCGCCGGTTCCGTGCTGCTCCTGCCGCCCAACGGATACCGGTGCGAGGACGCGGCCGTCCGCGCCCACTACGCCGACGTGGCCGAGGTCGGGATTCCGGTCGTCGCGTACAACAACCCGTACGACATCAAGGTGGACATGACACCCGGCCTGCTCGCCGAGATCCACCAGGAAGGCAGCATCGTCGCGGTCAAGGAGTTCACCGGCGATGTTCGCAGGGCGTACGAGATCCGTGAACGGGCGCCGGAACTTGACCTGCTCGTGGGCGCCGACGACGTACTGCTGGAACTGGCCCTCGCCGGGGCGACCGGCTGGATCGCCGGGTGTCCGAACATGCTGCCGTCCAGCTGTGTCGAGCTGTACCGCGCCGCCGTGACCGGGGACCTGGCGACGGCGCTGCCGCTGTACCGGGAACTGCACCCGCTGCTGCGGTGGGACTCCAAGCCCGAGTTCGTCCAGGCCATCAAGGCGTCCATGGACGTGGCCGGGCGCCACGGCGGTCGCACCCGTCCGCCGCGTCTCCCGCTCCCCGCGGATGACGAGGCGGCCGTGCGTTCGGCGACGGAGAAGGCCCTGGCCGCAGGGCACAGCTGAGCACCGTCGTACCACCCGGGCACGGGCCCGGCCGTCGCCGTACCCCCAGGGGTTCGGTGGTCGCCGCCCCGACCGTGCCCGGTTCACCGGCGACCCGGCCGGGCGCGGCGACGGCCGTCCCGGGGGGCTCGCCCTGACGGACGAGATCAACACCGCAGACCGTCCCGTTCACCCCGAGGGATTCGTGCTGTGAGACCGCGGCTCGGGCACGGCCCGGCACGGTGTTCGGGGCCGTGCCCGAGGCGCCCGCGGACTCATCGACTGACGGGGAAACAGGGCCGGTACGACCGAGGCCGTGGAAAAACGTGACATTGTATTCTGGTGGCCCGTACGGCGCTGGAGGAATGCATATGGCTCCCCTGACGACGCTCAACGCCCTCTCGGCGCACGAGCACTTGCGCGACCGGGTGGCCAGCGCGCTCAGGGCGGCTCTGATTGCCGGCGACCTGCGGCCGGGCGTGGTCTACTCCGCTCCGACTCTCGCCGCCCAGTTCGGGGTGTCCGCCACGCCGGTGCGCGAAGCGATGCTCGATCTGGCACGGGAGGGGCTGGTCGAAGCGGTCCGCAACAAGGGTTTCCGTGTGACGGAGCTGACCGGGCAGGATCTCGACGACTTCACCGAACTGCGCGCCATGATCGAGGTCCCCACCGTCGGCCGGATTGCCGGAATGGGCAAGACCGCAGAGCTGAGGGCGCTGCGACCGCTGGCCGAGGCGATCGTGGCGGCCGCCGCCGAGCACGACATCATCGGGTACCTGGAGGCCGACCGGCGCTTCCATCTCGAACTGCTCGGTCTTGCGGGCAACCGCAGGCTGGTGGAGGAGGTCGGCAACCTGCGCAAGCGGTCCCGGCTCTTCGGTCTCAACCGACTGTCGGAATCGGGGCAGTTGACCGCTTCCGCCGAGGAGCACGTCCAACTGCTCGATCTCATGATCGCCGGTGACGCACAGGGTGCCGAGAAGCGCATGCTGACGCACATGTCCCATGTCAGATCGATCTGGGCCGACGACGGCGACGACCCGGGCGCGGTCGTGCGAGGCACCGGGTCCGGAACGGCGTCCCGGCCGGCGGCCGAGGACTGATCACCGGGGGCCGGTCCTCGGCGTCCGCGGACCGCTCCTCGACCGCGGGTGCCGTTCCTCCGGATCAGTCGTCCAGCAGGGTGGCCATCCACTTTCGATCCCGTCGGCGGTGCGCGGCGGAGTGGACGACGTCAGCCGGGCACCGCCGGCCGTGATCACCGGACCGTCCTCGATCCGCACGCCGATCCCGCGCGGGGGCGGCGGAGGCGTACTGGGGCGTGTTTCAAACGTCCCGTCCGGCTCGCGGCGTCTGGCACGGCGCCTCGCCACGTTGTCGGGATCGTCCACGTACGCCCGGTACGAGGGCGACCCTCCGCCTTGCGGCGCACCGCATCGGACGCTGCGTCCCCAACTTCTCGGGTCAGTACACCTAGTGCCGCATCAGGCAACGTTTGCCCCGTCGCGACGTCGGGCACGCACTCTCGCTGCACCAGCCGAAAGCCCAAGTACGTCCAGTACAAGGA
>NZ_JBIARH010000033.1:0-85119 GCF_042889785.1 Streptomyces sp. NPDC002476
ACCCCCCAGGTCATCGACTTCGACAGGGGGCACACAGCCATACCGGACCCGGGGGCCAGGCGCCCCATTGCGGGGCACGAAAAAGGTAACGGGGGACGGGACCGGGCGTGCTTCCGGAGGCGGCAGGCTTACTGGCGGGGTCGGCGGAGAGCGGAGCCCGCCTTCCACTTCTTCCAGCCCAGGTTCCAGCCGCCGAGCCCGTCGTCCGGCGCGACCGGCCTGCCCCGGGAGTTGACGACCTCGATCACGTCACCGACGAGGGTCCGGTCGAAGAACCAGCCGGCCGGGGTGTCGCTCCCGCCGCCCGGCACATCGCGGAGTCCGACGCAGCCCCGGCCGACGTTCGCCGAGCCGAAGGCCGCCTCGTCCGACCAGTGGTCGCCGTGCAGCAGGACGCCGGAGCCGGTGAGCCGCAGAGCGTGCGGGATCTCCCCGCCGTCGCCGCCGCGGCCGCAGTCGGCCGCGGGGCCGTCCGCGCGGACCGCGTCGTACATCTCGCCGACCACCATCCGGCCGCTGTACGTGTCCGCGCCCGGGCGTCCCGCCGTGATCGGGACGGTGGCGACGAGCTGGCCGTCGCGGCGGACCTCCATCGTGTGCGCGGCGACGTCGACCAGGGACGTCTGGGAGCGGCCCACCCGGAAGGCGACCGTCCTGTCCTGGCTCCCGTACACGCCGGGCGCGCCTTCCACGTCCCGCAGCCGCGCTGTGACGGTGACCTCGGTGCCCGGTGCCCAGTACGCGGCCGGGCGGAGGTCGAGCCGGCCGGCGCCGAACCAGTGCCCCACCACCTCGACCTTCGGCACCGTGGTCACCTGGACGGCCCGCTCCACGGCGGCCCGGTCGACGACCGGCCTGCCGAAGGCGATGGAGACGATCGTTCCGGTGCCCACCGTGGCACGGTTCTCCGGGGTGACCCGGCCGGTGAAGCGGTGCTCGGGGACGGCCGTGGTGAAGGTGGTGCGCCGGGCGACCTCGTGTCCGTCACCGTCCACGGCCACCGCGTCGACGCGGTACGTGGCGGCGAGTCCGAGCCGTGCCTTCTCCCCCTCCGCCGACGACGTCCAGGAACGGCCGTCGCGCGCGATCCGGCCCGGCACCCGCTGCGGCTGCGCGTCCTCGATCCGGGCGACCCCGACCCTTTTGAGCCGCCCCTCCGCAACCCTCACCTCCACCCGGTCGTCGGGAGCGACGTCCCGTGCCCCGTCGCGGGGGGGTCACCAGGATCGCCTTCTCCGGGGAGCGGCGTCCGTCCCCGAAGGCGGACGGGCCGCCGGTGCAGCCGCTCAGTACGGCGGCCAGTGCGGCCAGTGCCCCCGGTACGGCGACACGTCCTGTCCGCGTCGGCACCGTGGCCGCGCGAGCCACCGGCCTCTTCGCTACGTCGTCCACGTCCCCCCCCAACGACGCGTGCCGGTCAGGGGCAACGTGGGGACGGGTGAACGGAACGGGCGGGTGTCAGCCGAGGATGCCCCGGTCGTAGCCGATCGCGACGGCGGCGGCCCGGTCCTTCGCCCCGAGCTTGGCGAAGACATGGGTGAGGTGGGTCTTCACGGTGGCCTCGCTGATGAACAGCTCGGCGGCGATCGCGCGGTTCGAGGTGCCCCTGGCGACGAGTACGAGCACCTCGCGCTCGCGGGCCGACAGCGGTTCCTTGCCCGCCGCGGACGGGGTGCGCACCCGTGAGACCAGACGGGAGGCGACGGCGGGCGAGAGGACCGTGCGGCCGTCGGCCGCGGCGCGGACGGCGTTGAACAGCTCGTCGCGGGGGGCGTCCTTGAGCAGGTAGCCGGTCGCGCCCGCTTCGATCGCGGGCAGCGTGTCGGAGTCGGTGTCGTACGTGGTGAGCACGAGCACCCGGGCCCGAACGCCGCGCCGGGTGAGTTCGGCGATGGCGGCGACCCCGCCGCCGCCGGGCATCCGCAGGTCCATCAGCACGACATCCGGATCGAGCCGGGCCACGAGGTCGACGCCCGTCCCCCCGTCCGGGGCCTCCCCGAGGACCCGGAACCCGGGCGCCGATTCGAACATGCCGCGCAGACCGTCCCGTACGACGGGATGGTCGTCGACGACGACGAGCGTGATGACGCGTGCGGGTTCCTCAGCCATGACGGGGCCAACCGTACTCGGTCCTGGTCAGCACCCGTCCCGGACCAGGGGGACCAGGGCGCGGACGGCGGTGCCCCGGCCGGGCTCCGTCTCCAGCTCGACGGTTCCCGCGACGCGTTCGGCACGGGCGCGCATGCCGCCGAGTCCGAAGCCTCCCGTCCCGCCGCGCGGCGGCAGCGCGGACGGGTCGAAGCCCCGGCCGTCGTCCCGTACGTCCAGGCTGAGTTCGTCGTCCATGAACGACAGGGTCAGGCCGACCCGTGAGGCCCCGGCGTGGCGCCCCGCGTTGGCGAGGGCCTCCTCGGCGATCCGGAGCAGGGTGGCGGCGATCTCGTCGTGCACCGGTTCGACCGTGCCGGTGACGGTGAACTCGGCCCGGACGCCGCTGCGTTCGGTCCAGCCGTCGACCGTCTTGCGCAGTGCTCCGGGCAGGTCGTCGTGGACGAGCGCGGCCGGGACCAGGTCGTGGACCGAGCGACGCGCCTCGCCCAGGCTGTGCCGGGCCAGGCCGGTCGCCCGGTCGAGGTGACGGCGGGCCAGTCCGGGATCGGTGTCGGCGACCGAGGCCACCACCTGGAGCTGGGCGATGATGCCCGCCAGGCCCTGGGCGAGGGTGTCGTGGATCTCGGCCGCGAGCCGCCGCCGCTCGTCGGCGACGCCCGCCTCCCGGGCCTGGACGAGGAGTTGGGCGTGCAGGCCGGCGTTCTCGGCGAGGGCCTGTTCGAGGCGGGCGTTGGCGGACGCCAGCGCGCTGATGGTGTCGGCCTGGGCCCGTACATGGTCGGCCTCCCGGTCGCCGATCTGGGCGAAGACCATGGTGAGTGTCGCGTGCAGGGCGAAGAGGATGCCGAAGGCGGCCCAGTTCATGGGGCCGGCCGGCGGGAAGCCACCGCACTGCGCACCGGCCAGGATGACGGCGGTGGCCAGCAGTCCGGTACGGACGGCCCGTTCCGGGAGCAGCCGGCCGGCGTCGAAGTAGCCAATGACGGCGAAGATGGAGAAGAACGGATTGCACCAGCTCAGCGCGAAGGCGAGCAGCGTACGGACGCCGAAGTAGAACACAGCCCGGCGCGACCCGGACGGCGCGGTGGCCCCCACCCGGCTCCACCAGAGCTGGAGGACGAGCGTCGGCGGGACGAGCACCGCGGCGACGTGGACGTCCGCTTCGGACATGATCGCCTCGACGGTCACCGCCGAGGCCCCGATGCTCAGGGCGAGCAGGCCGTAGGGCCCGTACCGGAAGAACCGTTCCCACCACTGGGCCGCCGTCCCCGGTCCGGTCCGGTGCGTTCGCGTCGTGTCCCCCGTGTCCATGGGTGAAGTGTGGCCGAGAAACGCCTCCCGCGGGCCGGGGAACTGCTTCTGTGGGCCGGGGAACGTCTCGTGCGGGTCCGGGAACGTCTCGTGCGGAACGATGTCCGGGGGCCGGAGCGGGCTGTGCCCGCGGGCCGCACGGGCCCTGGCAGCGGTCTCTCCCACCGGTCACTCCCAGCGGAACAGACGGGTCGCCAGCAGCGTCGCGAGCGCCGTCCACAGGGCGACCACGCCCAGATGGATCCAGCCGGGCCAGCCGCCGGACGCCGCCTGGTCCAGCGCCTGGGAGGCCGCGCCGAGCGGGGTGACCTGGACGATGTGGCGAAGGGTGTCGGGCATGGACTGCACCGGGATCCACACCCCGGCGGTGAACATCATCACCAGGGAGACGGTCGATCCGACGGCGGCGGACGCCTTGGCGGTGCGGGAGAGCGCGCAGACCAGCGCGCCGATGGCGAGCACGCCCGCGACCGCCAGGAGCAGGGCCAGTGCGTAGCCGAGCGGCTGCTTCGGCAGCCGTACGTCGAAGGCCGTCCGGCCGACGGTCAGGACCAGGGCCCCGGAGACCAGAGCCGCGGCCCCGTGCAGCGCGAGCTGCACGGTGAGCAGGACGGACGGCCGTACCGGGGTGGTCGACATGCGGCGCAGGATGCCGCGTTCGCGGTATCCGGTGAGGACCGCCGGCATGGCCTGCCCGGCCATGACCACGGCGAGCAGCACCGCCACGGGAACGTAGAGGTCGATGACGCGACGGCCGCCGAGCGCGTCGTCGGGTTCGCGGAACGACGGGATCAGGCCGAGGATCGTCATCAGTGCGGCCGGGAAGACGAGGATCCAGAACAGGCTGCCGGGTTCGCGGAGGAACAGCCGTGTCTCGGTCCGCAGGACGGCCGCCCACGGGGCCCGGGTCCTCGTCTCCCCGGCGGGTGCGGCGGGGGCTCCGGTGTGCGTCGTGGTCATCTCAGGCCGCCTGTTCGGTGAGGTCGAGGTAGGCGTCGTCCAGGGTCGCCTCGGAGACGCGGAGCTGATGTGCGGTGACGCGGTGCCGGGCCAGCAGGGAGATCACCGCGTTGACCGTGGTGTCGGTGCCGTGGATGACGATCCGTCCGTCCTTGTGCTCCACACCGGTCGCCCCGGGCAGCGCGTCGAGCTCGGCGTCGTCCAGGGGACGTGACGGCTCGAAGGAGATGACCGTGCCGCCGTCGGCCCTGCGGATCAGTCCCGAGGGCGTGTCGAGGGCGACGACCTCGCCCTTGTCGATGACGGCGACGCGGTCGCAGAGCCGCCGGGCCTCCTCCATGAAGTGGGTGACGAGAAGGACCGTCACGCCGCTGTCGCGCACGTCCTCGATGAGCTTCCAGGTGTCCCGGCGGGCCCGCGGGTCCAGGCCGGTGGTCAGCTCGTCGAGCACCACGACCTGCGGGTTGCCGACCAGGGCGAGCGCGATGGACAGCCGCTGCTTCTGACCGCCGGACAGCTTGGCGTACCGGGTGCCGTACGAGGTGTGCAGGCCGAGCCGTTCGGCCAGGGCGCGCCAGTCGGCGGGGGCCGGGTACAGGGAGCCGTACAGCTCCAGCGCCTCGGCGACGGTGATCTTCGCCTGGAGCTCGCTCTCCTGGAGCTGGGCGCCGAGCAGCCGGGTCACCCGGTCGTGGTCGGCCACGGGGTCGAGACCGGCGACGCGGACCGTGCCGGCGTCGGGGATCCGCAGCCCCTCGACACATTCGACGGTGGTGGTCTTGCCCGCCCCGTTGGGCCCGAGGATGCCGAAGATCTCCCCCGCCTCGACGGAGAAGCTCACCCCGTCCACCGCGGCCCGCCCGCCGTACGCCTTGCGCAGGCCGTTGACTTCGATGATTGCCATGCCACGAGGATCGTGGCGGGCACGGCGCCGCACCATCGTCCATCGCGCTCGAAGGCGCATCGTCCGATCGGTTGACCGGGACGTACGACCCGTGGCCCGGGTCACCTGCCGGATCCGCCCCGTCCCCGACGGGGCGTCACCACGGTCGGCCGAAAACCACATGAGCGAGGACCGCGGCGAACCGTAGGCTCGTCTGTGATGCCCGAAAAACATGTAGGCCCCGAGGACCGGTCCACGGTGCGCACCCTGCTGCGGCTGTGGCCCTACGTGAAGCCGGTGCGGGGACGCCTGTTCAGCGCCGCCGTGGTCGCCATCGTGGCCTCCTGCGTGGGTCTGGTGATCCCCCTCGTACTGAAGTGGATGGTCGACGGGCCGGTGGCGGACCGGGACCCGGGCGGGGTCTGGCTCGGTGCGCTGTACCTGCTGTTGCTGGGCGTCGCCGAGGCGGGACTCTTCGGGCTGCGGCGATGGCTGGTGGCCCGGCCGATGGCCGGGGTCGAGGCGGCGATGCGGGCCGATCTGTACCGGCACCTCCAGCGGCTGCCGGTGGCCTTCCACGACCGCTGGCCCTCGGGGCAGCTGCTCTCGCGCGCGACCACGGACCTGATGCTGCTGCGCATGTTCCTGGTCTTCCCGCTGATCTTCCTGCTGGTCAACGGCACGACGATTCTGGTCGGTTTCGTCATTCTGCTGATGCAGCAGTGGACGCTGGGGCTGGTGCTGCTCGCTCCGGTGGTGCCGCTGGTCGTCGTCTGCGCGCTCTTCGAGACGAAGTACTCGGCCGTGGCGCGCAGGGCCCAGGACCAGGTCGGTGATCTGACCACGGTGGTCGAGGAGAGCGTCCTGGGCATCCGCGTCATCAAGGGCTTCGGCCGGCACCGCAGCCAGGCCCGCGCGTTCCGCGCGCTCTCCGAGCGGCTGCGGGAGACGGAACTGGGCAAGGCGCGGCTGCTCGCGGGCATCTGGGCCGTCATCACCACGGTTCCCGAGCTGGCCATCGGGGCGGCCCTGGTCCTCGGCACGATCCAGGTCGCCGACGGCGGTCTCTCGGCGGGCACCCTCGTGGCCTTCCTCTCCACGGCCCTCGCGCTGCGGTGGCCCATCGAGTCGATCGGCTTCCTGCTCGCGATGAGCCAGGAGTCGGCTACGGCGACGGAGCGGTACTTCGAGGTGATGGACGTGGCGGAGGAACGCGACGAACCGGCCGGGCCGGCCGGAACGGCCGAAGGAGCCGGGGCAACCGGAAGGGCCGACGCGGCCGGAGCGGCCGGCGAAGCCCGCAGGGCAGGCGCAGGAGCCCGTAGGGCAGCCGCGGGAGCCCGTACGGCAGGTGCGGCGGACGGGGTTCCGGCGGACCGACCGACGGACGGCCGGGAAGGCATGGTGTTCGAGGGGGTGGAGTTCCGCTACCCCGACGCCGATCCCGGCTCCGCGCCCGTGCTGTCCCGGATCGATCTCAGCATCCGTCCCGGCGAGACGATGGCCCTGGTCGGGGCCACGGGCTCCGGGAAGACGACGCTCACCGCCCTCGTGCCCCGCCTGTACGAGGCCACCGCGGGACGGATCACGCTCGACGGCCGGGACATCGCCGCCATGTCCCGGCAGGAGCTGCGCGGGCTGGTGTCGGTGGCGTTCGAGGAGCCGACGCTGTTCTCCGCGACCGTCGGGGAGAACGTCCTGATGGGCGCCGAGGGCGCCGGACAGGACGAGCTGCGCCGGGCGCTCGCGATCGCGCAGGCCGACTTCGCGCACGACCTGCCCGATGGCATCGGCACCCAGGTCGGCGAGCAGGGCCTCAGTCTCTCCGGCGGACAGCGGCAACGCCTGGCGCTGGCCCGCGCCGTGGTCGGCCGGCCGCGCTTCCTGGTGCTCGACGATCCGCTCTCCGCCCTGGACGTGCACACGGAGGCGCTGGTGGAGGCCGCGCTGCGGCAGGTGCTGGAGGAGACGACGGCGATCGTGGTCGCGCACCGCCCGTCCACGGTGATGCTCGCGGACCGGGTGGCGCTGCTCTCCGAGGGCCGGATCGTCGCGGTCGGCACCCACCAGGAGCTGCTGCGCGGCAACGCGGAGTACGCCCGGCTGATGTCGGGCGACGGCCACGACACGGAGCAGGACGCCTTCCCCGACCCGTCCACCGACGGCCGCCTCGTGCCGGACGCCGCCGCCGAGAAGGGCCGCACCCGATGACCAGTACGACGACGACCGGCCCCGGCGGCCGACCCGATACGCACGAGGATTCCGGCGCACCGTCCAAAGACGTCGGCCCCGGCAGCGGCACCGGGGACCGGTTCGACCGCGACGATCTGCCCACTCCCCCGAACGCCACCCGCGCGCTGCTGTTCTCGTTGCTCCGGGCGCACCGGGCCCGGGTGCTGCTGGCGGCGCTGTTGCTGCTGGTCCAGCAGGCGGCGGTGCAGGCGGGCCCGCTGCTCGTCGCGTACGCCATCGACCGGGGCGTGCCCGCGTTCCGCGACGCGGACCACGGGCCGCTGATCGCGGTGGCCGTCGGGTACGCGCTGTGCTCGGCTGCGGCGGGAGGCATGCAGTACGCCTTCATCGCGGTCTCCGCGCGGATCAACCAGGACGTGCTGCTCGATCTGCGCGGCCGGATCTTCCGTCACGCGCAGGCGCTGAGCGTGGACTTCCATGAGCGCTACACCTCGGGCCGGCTGATCTCCCGTTCCACCACGGACGTGGAGTCGCTGCGGGAGCTGCTCAGCGAGGGGCTCCAGGAACTCATCACCGTGATCCTGTCGTTCCTCTCCATCTCGCTGATGCTGCTGTGGCTGGACCTCGGCCTCGGCGCGGCGGCCGTGCTGTCCTTCCTCCCCCTGTATCTGCTGGTGCGCCTCTACCAGCGGCGGGCCGGGGTGCTCTACGGGGCGCGGTCGACGGCGATCGCCGCGGTCATCGTGAAGTTCGCCGAGTCGATGAACGGCATCCGCCCCGTCCAGGCGTTCCGGCGGGAGCACGTCAACGACGCGCACTTCGAGAAGCTCAACCACACGCACCGGTGGGCGAACGGCAGCGCCACGCTGGAGATGGCGCGCTACGTCGTCGGCTCCCGGCTGGTCGCCAACACGGCGGTCGCGGGCATCGTGCTGTGGGGTGCGTACCGGGTGGCGTCGGGCACCCTGGCGCTCGGGGTGCTGGCCGCGGCCGTGCTGTACCTGCGCCGGCTGTACGACCCGATCGACCGGCTGGGCATGTTCCTCAACTCCTACCAATCGGCGGCGGCTTCACTGGGGAAGATCGCGGGCCTGCTGGCCCAGACCCCGTCCGTTCCCGAGACCGCGGACCCGAAGGAGCTGCCCGCCCTCCCCGGTGAGCACCCCGGCCGTGAGGTCGTCTTCGACTCGGTGCGTTTCGCCTACCGCACGGGCGGCGAGGTGCTGCCCCGCTTCGACCTGACGATCCCGGCCGGTCGGACCGTCGCCGTGGTCGGTTCGACGGGCGCGGGCAAGTCGACGCTCGCCAAGCTGCTGGCCCGCTTCTACGACCCGTCGGAGGGCCGGGTACTGCTCGACGGCACGGACCTGCGGGACCTGGCCGTGCCCGAGCTGCGGCGGGGCGTGGTGATGGTGACGCAGGAGGCGTTCCTGTTCTCCGGGACGGTCGCCGAGAACATCGCGATCGGCCGACCGGACGCGACGCGCGAGGAGATCGAACAGGCGGCCCGTGCGATCGGCGCGCACGCGTTCATCGCCGGCCTGCCGGAGGGCTACGACACGGACGTACGCAAACGGGGCGGCCGGATCTCGGCAGGTCAACGCCAACTGGTGGCGTTCGCACGGGCGTTGCTGGCGAATCCGTCGGTGCTGATCCTGGACGAGGCGACGAGTTCACTGGACATCCCGGGTGAACGTGCGGTCCAGCGGGCCATGGACACGGTCCTGCACGGCCGTACGGCGGTGGTGATCGCCCACCGCCTGTCGACCGTGGAGATCGCGGACCGGGTCCTGGTGATGGAGCACGGCCGCATCGTCGAGGACGGCACCCCGTCCGAACTCATCGGCGGCACGGGCAGGTTCGCCGGTCTGCACCGCGCGTGGCGGGAGAGCCTGGCCTGACGCCCCCGGTCGCGGGATCCGCCGACTCCGACAACGCGACACAAGCGCGCGGGTGCTGCCCCCGTCACCGCATGGACACGGTTGGCGCATCCAGGGCTGAGCGTGACGTCGGTCTTCCTGACCGTTGTGGCCGTGAAGGCCGACGTTGTCTTCAGAGGGGGTGTCGGTGTCGCTGCGCGCGCCTCAACGCCTGGTGGACCGACACTCCACGAGCCCGCACACGAACGTCACACCTGGCAGCCCTACGGCCCACCGCCTGCTGCCGGAAGCAGCGATGTTCGCCCGACGGGGCAAGCGTTGCCGGGAGCGGCGCCAGTCCCGCGGTACTAGATCCTCAGTCCTCGGTCCGAGCCCAACGAAGACCATCCGCAAGCCCGATGCCACCTTCTGGAGGCGGGAGCCACCATGCTGGTGAAGACCTGCCGAGAGGAGCACATCATGTCGTACCCCGGACACCTGGAGTACCCGGAAGCCCGATACCGCGGCGACAAGGGCGAAGTGAACGCGGCCTTCCGCCCGGCCGACACCCCGCCGGACATCTCCTCACCCGGCGCCTCTACCCACTACCTCGCCACCAACGAGTCGACCGGCGGCGAGTTCGGCCTGTACAAGGTGGAGCTGGGTGCACGGTCCGCCGGAGCCAAGACCCACTTCCACAAGGCGATTTCGGAGTCCTTCTACATCCTCTCCGGCGAACTGGAGCTCTACAACGGCGAGAAGTGGGTCACGGGCCGCGTGGGCGACTTCCTGTACGTACCGGTCGGCGGCCTGCACGCCTTCAAGAACGTGACCGACGAGCCCATGTCCATGCTCATGCTCTTCTCCCCGGGCGCCCCACGCGAGGAATACTTCGAACGGGTTGCGGAGATGACGCAGCGCGGCGGCGAGGAACTTGAGCGGTTTCGCATCCGGCACGACAGCTACTTCCTGGAAGACGTCGAGCCCGGGAAGGGGTAGTTCGAGGCTGTTGCAGGGCCACCGCTCCTCCGCCGTGATGGCTACCACCAGGGCGCGCCCGGCCTGTACAAGTTCGCCAACGGTGTCCCGCACATCACGGGGGCGGCGCCGCGCACACCCTGCCGGGCGACGATACGAAAGGCCGTCCGCAAGGGCACCAGAGCACCGCCCCGTACTCCGCGTCAGCGTACGGGCACACGGAGTGGACTCTCCCGTTGACTTTCCGTAACGATGCCGGAGCCGGATGCGAGCGCCGGGACGACGTGAAGTCCCCTTTGCTCGAACGGAGTTACGGGCCAAGGGAAGGCAGGAACCAGTCGTGACGGACAGTGCGGAGGCGAACGGTGCGAAGGCGAGCGGCACAGTCACGGGCAGCACGGCCACAGGCGGCACGGCCACAGACAGTACGACCGCAGGCATCGCGAAGGCCGACAGTGCGGCCACAGGCCGTACGGCGGCAGGTGGTACGGGCGCGGGCGTCGGGACCGCTGGCAGTGGCTTCACCAACGACCAACTCGCCTGCGGTGGCGAGCCGGAGGCGTCGGACAGCCTCAAGGCGTTCGGCGCGGTCGTCAAGGCGTTCCGCAGGCGGGCGCGGCTGACACAGGAGGAGTTCGCCCCACAGGTCCGGTACTCGGTTCCCACGGTCGCCTCCATCGAGCAGGGCCGCCGGTTCCCCTCGCTCGAATTCGTGGAGCGGGCGGAGGAGGTACTGGACGCGTTCGGGGCGCTGCGGGGAGCGGCGCGCCATCTGTCGCGGCGGCCGGGCATCGCGAATTGGTTCCGGCAGTGGGCGGGTATCGAGGCGGACGCGGTGAGCCTGTACACGTACGAGTGCCGTGTGGTGCCGGGCCTGTTGCAGACGGAGGCGTACACGCGGACGGTGTCGCTCAGCGTGCCGCCACGGCCGGACGAGGAGGAACTGAACGCGCGCGTCGCGGCACGACTGGACCGCCAAGGGCTGCTGTCCACGCGCCGGAAGCCACCGACGACGTTCAGCTTCATCGTGGAACAGGCGGTGCTGGAACGGCACACGGGCGGGCAGGACGTGACGCGTGAGCAGTACGACCACCTGCTGGACGTGATCGAGCGGCACTGGAACGTCGAGTTCCAACTGATGCCGTTGCAGCAGCCGGTGCACGCCGGGCTGGACGGGCCGATGCGACTGGCGGAGACGCCGGAACACCGCTGGTTCGGGTACTCGGAGGGGCAGGAGAACGGACGCTTCATCACCGATGCGAAGGAGATCAGCCGCCTCCACCGGCGATATGCTTCACTGCGCTCACAGGCCCTGACCCCCGAGGACTCCCTCAGCCTGTTGAAGCGAATGCGAGGAGCGCTATGAGCACGTCCGAACTGACCTGGTTCAAGAGCAGTTACAGCGGCTCGCAGGGCGACGACTGCGTCGAGGTGGCACTGTCCGGCCGCCCCCAGGAACCGACCACGGCCGTCCGCGTACGGGACTCCAAGCTGGACCGGAGCCCTCGACTCACCCTCAACCCCGTTGCCTGGCAGAGCTTCCTCTCCTACGCCGCCCGGGACTGAGAACTCCACAACACGCACGCGACGCCCCGCCCGACGCACATCGGGGCGGGGCGCCGCGTTTCGCCTCCCCCGCGCTCCCCGCGCTCCCCGCGCTCCGCGCACTCCCCGCCTCCAGACCGCGCCGGGGCTTGAAGTCGCCGCCGCGCGGCTCCGGTCGGTGTACGGGCCCGGGGCCGCACCGCCCGCCCCGACCAAGGCGACGAGTTTCAGCCACACCCCACACCATCTCGGCCACCGTGAACACCCATCGCGGGGGCTGATGTTCGATTACGGCCGTCACGGAGCCGATACCGTCCCGCGCCATGGATTCAGCCGGTGCGGGCCCCTCTACGCCACCCCGGTGTTGATCGGTGAAACGTCCGCTTAACGAACATGGTCTCTCCGGCAACGAACGAGATCCGGCCAAGTTGTTGACGCGCTCCTGACAGGAACACCCTCCGGCTGACACTCTTCACCCCGTTCTGCGCACTTCTCATTCACCGGCCGGCTGACACCCACCGACCGGTACCCCCCTTGCAGAAGGAGTTCGCGTGAGATCCACGCCCAGACGTCGCGCCACCGCGACCGGTGCTCTGATAGCCGCAGCGGCACTCATCGCCGTCGGCGTCCAGACCGGAACGGCCACCGCCACCCCCGGCAACACGACCGCGGCGTCGACCGCAGGTGCCAAGTTCGGTGCACTGGCCAAGCAGCTCACTCCCTCCCAGCGTGCCGAGCTGATCCGCGAGGCCGACGCGACCAAGGCGGCCACGGCCAAGGACCTCGGTCTCGGCTCCCAGGAGAAGCTCGTCGTCCGGGACGTCATCCAGGACAACGACGGCACCACGCACACGCGTTACGAGCGCACCTTCGCCGGACTCCCGGTGCTCGGCGGCGACCTGATCGTCAAGGAGTCCAAGTCCGGGGCGACCCAGGGCGTCACCAAGGCATCCAAGGTGACCAGTGGTCAGCTGAAGGCCGTGGACCTCAAGGCGGACATCGCGCCCGCCAAGGCCGAGAAGCAGGCGCTCGGGCTCGCCAAGGCCGACGGCTCCAAGAAGACCGAGGCCGACCGGGCGCCCCGCAAGGTGGTCTGGATGGCGCAGGGCAAGCCGCAGCTCGCCTACGAGACCGTCGTCGGCGGCCTCCAGCACGACGGCACCCCCAACGAGCTGCACGTCATCACGGACGCGGCCACCGGGGCGAAGCTGTACGAGTGGCAGGGTGTCGAGAACGGCACCGGCAACACCCAGTACAACGGCCAGGTCACCCTCGGCACCGCCCCGTCGTACACGCTGACCGACACGGGCCGCGGCAACCACAAGACCTACAACCTGAACCACGGGTCGTCCGGCACCGGGACGCTGTTCACCAACTCCACGGACGTGTGGGGCAACGGCAACCCGTCGAACGCCGAGACGGCCGCCGCGGACGCCCACTACGGCGCGGCCGAGACCTGGGACTACTACAAGAACGTGCACGGCCGCAGCGGCATCCGCGGTGACGGCGTCGGCGCGTACTCCCGCGTCCACTACGGCAACGCCTACGTCAACGCCTTCTGGCAGGACAGCTGCTTCTGCATGACGTACGGCGACGGCGAGGGCAACGTCAAGCCGCTGACCTCGCTCGACGTGGCCGCGCACGAGATGTCGCACGGTGTCACCGCCGCCACCGCCAACCTGGTCTACAGCGGCGAGTCCGGCGGCCTGAACGAGGCCACCTCCGACATCTTCGCCGCGGGCGTGGAGTTCTACTCCAACACCGCCGAGGACCCGGGCGACTACCTCGTCGGCGAGAAGATCGACATCAACGGCGACGGCACCCCGCTGCGCTACATGGACAAGCCGAGCAAGGACGGCGCGTCCAAGGACGCGTGGTACTCGGGCATCGGCAACATCGACGTCCACTACTCCTCGGGCCCGGCGAACCACTTCTTCTACCTGCTCTCCGAGGGCAGCGGGAAGAAGACCATCAACGGCGTCGACTACGACTCCCCGACCTCCGACGGCCTGCCGGTGACCGGCATCGGCCGCGCCAAGGCCGAGCAGATCTGGTTCAAGGCGCTCACCACCAAGTTCACCTCCACCACCAACTACGCGGCGGCCCGCACCGGCACCCTGGCCGTGGCCGGTGAGCTGTACGGCACGACCAGCGCCGAGTACAAGGCCGTCGGAGACGCCTGGGCGGCCATCAACGTCGGCACCCGTGACGGCGGCAACCCCGACCCGGGCGGCAAGGTCTTCGAGAACAAGACCACGGTCGCCATCCCGGACCGCGGTGCGGCCGTCACCAGCTCGGTCAACGTCACCGGTATCACCGGCAACGCGCCCAGCACCCTCCAGGTCGGCGTGGACATCACCCACACCTACCGCGGTGACCTGGTCATCGACCTCGTCGCCCCGGACGGCACCTCGTACCGCCTGAAGAACTCGGGCTTCGACTCCGCGGACGACGTCAAGACCACGTACACGGTCAACGCGTCCTCCGAGGTGGCCAACGGCACCTGGAAGCTCAAGGTCCAGGACGTCTACTCGGGCGACAAGGGCAAGATCAACAGCTTCAAGCTGACCTTCTGAACCCCTGCACCGGGTCCCTCCCGGTGATCACCGCCCGGCAGGAGCTCACGCCCCTGCCGGGCGGTTCCGTGCCAGAACCCGTCGGGTGACCTCGGATCGGAATGCGGACGCGGTCCGGTGCGTGCGACTCCGAGACGGAGGAGGGAGTCGACGCGGAGTGCCGGCGACCGACGACAACGCCGGAAGCGCGTGTGCCAGGGCGTGGCCGCCCGGTCAGGGGTCACCCGACAGGCTCTCAGCGCATGAGCAGGCCCGCGCCGTCCGCCGTGGTCTCCGTCGGCAGCGCCACCAGTCCGAGCTCGGCGCCGGTCGCCAGCCGCGGATGCGCGGGCAGCACCCGCACCGTGTAGCCGTACGGGCCGGTGCGGTCGAGCACCAGCGGCCCCTCGTAGAGCCAGCGGCCCTCCAGGTCCTGGCCGCCCGCGGGCTTCAGCGGGAGGACCTGGGCGTCCGAGATCCCGTCGGCGGCGTCCACCCGGCCGGCCACCGCCTGCACCTCCACGTCCTCCGGCTCCAGCTCCCCGAGGGTGACCCTGGCCCGCAGCATCAGCGTCGAGCCCAGCTCGGCCGAGCCCTCCGCCGTGTCCGGCACCTCGGCCGCCACATGGTCGACCGCGACCCGTGGCCAGGCGGTGCGGACCGCAGCCTTCCAGCCGGCGAGACGGCGGGCCGCGCCGCGGTCCATCGCCCGTTGCGCCAGCGCCGCGGGCGCGTACAGCCGCTCCACGTACTCCGCGACCATGCGCCCGGCGAGGACCTTGGGGCCGAGGTCGCGCAGCGTGCGCCGGACCATCTCGATCCAGCGTCCCGGGAGCCCCTCGTCGTCCCGGTCGTAGAAACGCGGCGCGATGCGGTCCTCGATCAGCTCGTAGAGCGCGCCCGCCTCCAGGTCGTCGCGGCGGTCCTCGTCCACGGCCAGACCGTCGGCGGTGGGGATCGCCCAGCCGAAGTCCGGCTCGTACCACTCGTCCCACCAGCCGTCGAGGACCGAGAGGTTGAGACAGCCGTTGAGCGCGGCCTTCATTCCGCTGGTGCCGCACGCCTCCAGGGGACGCAGCGGGTTGTTGAGCCAGATGTCGCACCCCGGGTAGAGCTTCTGCGCCAGGGCCATGCCGTAGTCGGGCAGGAAGACGATGCGGTGGCGGACCCGGGGGTCGTCGGAGAACCGCACCAGCTCCCGCACCAGCCGCTTGCCGCCGTCGTCGGCGGGGTGGGCCTTGCCCGCGACGACGATCTGGACCGGGCGCTCCGGATGGGTCAGCAGTTCCCTGAGCCGGTCGCGGTCGCGCAGCATCAGCGTCAGCCGCTTGTACGAGGGCACGCGCCGGGCGAAGCCGATCGTGAGCACGTCCGGGTCCAGCACGCCGTCGATCCAGCCGAGTTCGGCCGGTTCCGCGCCCCGGTCGCGCCAGGACACGCGGAGCCGTTCGCGTACCTCGGCAACCAGCTGGGCGCGCAACTCCCTTCGCAAATACCAGAGTTCGCCGTCGGGGATGTCGGTGGCACCGTCCCAGGGCCCGGCGGCGCCGTCCCATCGCCCGGGGGACCCTCCGCAGCGGCCGCACAGCCGCAGGATCTCGGGGGCGACCCAGGTGGGTGCGTGGACTCCGTTGGTCACCGAGCTGATCGGCACCTCCTCGGCGTCGAAGCCCGGCCACAGCCCGGCGAACATCTCGCGGCTGACCCGTCCGTGGAGGGTGGAGACGCCGTTGGCACGCTGGGCGAGGCGCAGCCCCATCACCGCCATGTTGAAGACGCGCGGGTCGCCGCCGGGGTAGGTCTCCGTGCCCAGGTCCAGGACGTGTTCGATGTCCACGCCCGGGAGTTCGCCCTCGTCGCCGAAGTGCCGGGCGACGAGTTCGCGGTCGAAGCGGTCGATCCCGGCCGGCACGGGCGTGTGGGTGGTGAAGACCGTTCCGGCCCGTACGAACTCCACCGCGGCGTCGAAGTCCAGCCCCGAGCAGGCGAGTTCACGGATGCGTTCGAGGCCGAGGAATCCGGCGTGCCCTTCGTTGGTGTGGAACACCTCGGGCGCCGGGTGGCCCGTGAGGCGGCAGTACGTGCGCACCGCCCGTACCCCGCCGATGCCGAGCAGCATCTCCTGGAGCAGCCGGTGCTCGCTGCCGCCCCCGTACAGCCGGTCGGTCACCTCGCGTTCGCCGGGCGCGTTCTCCTCCACCTCGGAGTCCAGCATCAGCAGCGGTACGCGTCCGACCCGGGCCTGCCAGATGTGGGCGTGCAGCGAGCGGCCGCCGGGCAGCGCGAGCACCACCCGGCCGGGGGTTCCGTCGGCCTCGCGGAGCTGGGTGAGCGGCAGCTCGTCCGGGTCGAGCACGGGGTAGTGCTCCTGCTGCCAGCCGTCGCGGGACAGGCTCTGGCGGAAGTAGCCGTGCCGGTAGAGCAGGCCGACGGCGACGAGCGGGACGCCCAGGTCGCTGGCGGCCTTGAGGTGGTCCCCGGCGAGGATGCCGAGCCCGCCGGAGTACTGGGGCAGGGCGGCGGTGACGCCGAACTCGGGCGAGAAGTAGGCGACGGCGGCCGGGAGTTCCACACCCCGGCCGAGCTGTTCCTGGTACCACCTGGGCCCGTCCAGATAGTTCCGCAGATCCGCGGACACCTCGGCCAGCCGCTGCAAGAACTGTTCGTCCGCCGCCAGCTCGGCGAGCCGCGCGGCCGACACGGTGCCGAGCAGCCGCACGGGGTCGCACTCCGCCGTCCGCCGGATCTCCGGGTCGACGGCCTGGAAGAGTTCACGGGTCTCGGTGTGCCAGGACCAGCGCAGGTTGTGGGCGAGGTCGCTGAGCGGTCGAAGGGGTTCGGGGAGGACGGGACGCACGGTGAATCGACGAATGGCCTTCACACGTTCCACCTTAGGGCTGTCCCGTAATCCGTGGCGGACCAGCGCGCGGCGTCGGATGCGGTGCATCGCAAGGCGGAGGGGCATCCGCATACTGGACGTACGCCGACGTTCCGACAACGCGGCGAGGCGCCGCAGCTGTCGTCGCGCGCCCGCCAGGGATTACGGGACAGCCCTTTGACAGGGGACATGCCGTTCCCGGCGGATGCACCACGGCGTGCGCGGCTCCGTCACCCTGCGGGATTCCCGGCTGTTCATGGAATGCCTCGGCGGTGCGCGGCCATGCCCTTCGGGCCCGAATGGACGAATACGGCCCCGGCACCTCCCGCGTCCCGTGAATTTCGCCCGAACGCGCTACGAAACCGGGACGGCCCTCAGGAGCCTTTTCGCGCACGCGGGTCACTTTCGCACCCGGCCGTTCGAGTGCCATTTGAGTGAATGCGAAAGAAGCGGCCACGGCCACACACCGTCAGCCGCCGACCGAGCGGCCGGAAGCGGCTAGAAAGGACGGACCCCCGTCGGTCGCGGTGGGCGCATTCGGCCCTCCGCGACACCGGCGCGCCCTGCTCGGCCCGAGCCCCGTCCCCAGAGGTTTCCATGATCGGTCGCATTCCCGTCCTCGACGTCGGCCCCCTCGTCGACTGCGGCAGAAGGCCAGCCAAGGCGGTCACCGGCGAGACCTTCCAGGTCACCGCGACCGTCTTCGGGGAGGGCCACGGTGCCGTCGCCGCGAACGTGGTCCTGCTGGACCCGAACGGGCGGCCCGGGCCCTGGACGCCGATGCGCGAACTCGCCCCCGGCACCGACCGGTGGGGCGCCGACGTCACCCCGGACGCCGAGGGGCGCTGGACGTACGCGGTCGAGGCGTGGAGCGACCCGGTCACCACCTGGCGGCACGAGGCCGGCATCAAGATCCCGGCGGGGATCGACACCGCGCTCGTCCTGGCGGAGGGCGTGGAACTGCACGAGCGGGCCGCCATGGGCGTGCCCAAGCGGGACGGGCGTGAGGCCGTGCTGGCCGCGGTCGACGGGCTGCGCGACGCGTCCCGTCCGGCCGCCGCCCGGCTGGCCGCGGCGCTGGCCCCCGAGGTACGGACCGCGCTCGACCGCCATCCGCTGCGCGAGCTGGTCACCGGGTCCGCCCCGCTGCCGCTGCTGGTCGAGCGCCGAAGGGCCTTGTTCGGCTCCTGGTACGAACTGTTCCCCCGCTCGGAGGGCGCCACCGTCGAGCCGGCCGGGGCGGCCGGGCCTGCCGGGGCGGTCGCGGTGTCCGAGCCGGCCGGACGGACCGGGCGGTCGGAACGGACCGGACCGGCCCGGGCCACGACGGCCGCGCCGCCGCGGATCGTCAGCGGCACCTTCCGTACCGCCGCCGAGCGGCTGCCCGCTGTCGCAGCCATGGGATTCGACGTGGTCTACCTTCCGCCCATCCACCCCATCGGCACCACTCATCGCAAAGGCCCCAACAACTCCCTCTCCGCCGCACCGCACGACGTCGGCGTGCCGTGGGCGATCGGATCGGCCGAGGGCGGTCACGACGCCGTCCACCCGGATCTCGGCACCCTCGACGACTTCGACGATTTCGTCGCTGCGGCGCACAGGCTGCGCATGGAGATCGCGCTGGACTTCGCGCTCCAGTGCTCCCCCGACCACCCCTGGGTCCAGGAGCACCCCGACTGGTTCCGGCATCGCGCCGACGGTTCGATCGCCCACGCCGAGAATCCGCCGAAGAAATACCAGGACATCTATCCGATCGCCTTCGACAAGGACATGCGCGGCCTGGTCGAGGAAACGGTTCGCATTCTGCGTTTCTGGATGGGCCACGGAGTACGGATCTTCCGGGTCGACAATCCGCACACCAAACCGGTGGTCTTCTGGGAGAAGGTGATCGCCGAAATCAACGGGACCGATCCGGATGTGATCTTCCTGGCCGAGGCATTCACCCGTCCCGCGATGATGCGGACGCTGGCCGCCATCGGCTTCCAGCAGTCCTACACATATTTCACCTGGCGCGACAGCAAGAAGGAGATCACCGAATACATCACGGAACTGGCGGGCGAGACCGCCCCGTTCATGCGGCCCAATTTCTTCGTGAACACCCCGGACATCCTGCCGGGCCATCTCCAGGGCGGGGGCCGCCCGGCCTTCGAGGCACGGGCCGTGCTCGCCGCGACGCTGGCGCCTTCCTGGGGCGTGTACGCGGGCTACGAGCTGTGCGAGAACACTCCGGTGCGCCCGGGCAGCGAGGAATACCTCGACTCGGAGAAGTACCAGATCCGGATCAGGGACTGGGATGCGGCGGCGCGCGAGGGCCGCACGCTGGCCCCGCTCATCACCCGTCTCAACCGCATCAGGCGGTGTCACCCGGCTCTCCAGCAATTGCGCGACGTGCACTTCCACTCCGTCGACAACGACGGAGTGATCGCGTACAGCAAGCGCTCGGGGCGGGACACCGTACTGGTGGTCGTCAACCTCGACCCGCACCACACCCAGGAGGCCACGGTCTCGTTGGACATGACGCGACTCGGCCTCGACCGGCACGAGAGCGTGCCGGTGCGCGACGAGCTCACCGGCGACTCCTATCACTGGGGCAGGACCTTCTATGTGCGCCTGGAGCCGGGCGTCACGCCCGCGCACATCGTGGCCCTGCGACCGTCCCCGTCTACCGGAGGGTCACCCACACCATGATCGTCAATGAGCCCGTCCCCGACACGTTCGAGGACACCCCCGCCAAGGACCGCGATCCCGACTGGTTCAAGCGCGCCGTCTTCTACGAGGTACTGGTCCGTTCCTTCCAGGACTCCAACGGCGACGGCGTCGGCGACCTCAAGGGCATCACCGCCAAGCTGGACTACCTCCAGTGGCTGGGCGTCGACTGCCTCTGGCTGCCACCGTTCTTCAAGTCCCCGCTGCGCGACGGCGGTTACGACGTCTCCGACTACACCGCCGTGCTGCCGGAGTTCGGCGACCTGGCCGACTTCGTCGAGTTCGTCGACGCCGCGCACCAGCGCGGCATGCGCGTGATCATCGACTTCGTCGTGAACCACACGAGCGATCAGCACGAGTGGTTCCAGCAGTCCCGCACCGACCCGGAAGGGCCGTACGGCGACTACTACGTCTGGGCCGACGACGACAAGCAGTTCCCGGACGCCCGGATCATCTTCGTCGACACGGAGACGTCCAACTGGACGTTCGACCCGGTGCGCAAGCAGTACTACTGGCACCGGTTCTTCTCCCACCAGCCCGACCTCAACTACGAGAACCCGGCGGTGCGGGAGGAGATCCTGGCCGCGCTGCGCTTCTGGCTGGACCTCGGCATCGACGGGTTCCGGCTGGACGCCGTGCCGTACCTCTTCCAGCGCGAGGGCACCAACTGCGAGAACCTCCCGGAGACGCACGACTTCCTCAAGCGGGTGCGCGAGGAGATCGACACGCACTACCCGGACACCGTGCTGCTCGCCGAGGCCAATCAGTGGCCGGAGGACGTCGTCGACTACTTCGGCGACTACCAGCGCGGCGGGGACGAGTGCCACATGGCGTTCCACTTCCCCGTGATGCCGAGGATCTTCATGGCCGTCCGGCGGGAGAGCCGCTACCCGGTCTCCGAAGTCCTGGCGAAGACCCCGGCGATCCCGAGCAACTGCCAGTGGGGCATCTTCCTGCGCAACCACGACGAGCTCACCCTCGAAATGGTCACGGACGAGGAACGTGACTACATGTACGCGGAGTACGCCAAGGACCCGCGGATGCGCGCCAACATCGGCATCCGGCGGCGCCTGGCGCCCCTGCTGGACAACGACCGCAACCAGATCGAACTGTTCACCGCGCTGCTGCTGTCCCTGCCCGGCTCCCCGATCCTCTACTACGGGGACGAGATCGGGATGGGCGACAACATCTGGCTGGGCGACCGCGACGCGGTGCGCACCCCGATGCAGTGGACGCCCGACCGCAACGCGGGCTTCTCCTCCAGCGATCCCGGGCGGCTCTACCTCCCCACGATCATGGACCCGGTCTACGGCTACCAGGTCACCAACGTCGAGGCGTCGATGGCCTCCCCGTCGTCGCTGCTGCACTGGACCCGGCGGATGATCGAGATCCGCAAGCAGAACCCCGCCTTCGGGCTCGGTTCGTTCGACGAACTGCCGTCGTCGAACCCGGCGGTGCTCGCCTTCACCCGCGAGCACGGGGACGACCTGGTGCTGTGCGTGAACAACTTCTCGCGGTTCGCGCAGCCCACGGAACTCGATCTGCGCTCGTACGACGGGCGCCATCCGGTCGAGCTGATCGGCGGGGTGCGCTTCCCGGCCATCGGCTCGCTGCCCTATCTGCTGACGCTGGCGGGGCACGGGTTCTACTGGTTCCGGCTGCGGAAGGACGCGCCGTCGAGCTGACGGTACGTCATTTCGCAGCGACTGAACGCGGGGCGGTGACCGCCGCCCCGCACGGGGAACGCCCTTCTCCCCTCTCTCGCTCCTCTCGCCCATTCGCCGCGTCGAACGCTTCCGGGCCCCTCTTCGAGCCGAGTCCGTACGGACCATCCTGACCCGACACGTCCCGCACAGTCGGGCAGTCAATGCCGCAATCCGGAACACTCTTCGCATCCTGTGGTGTGCCCGGGGAAAGGAAGCGTTGCCATGTCGGAGGCTGCATCCATCCGGGTCGCCCTGGCCGACAGCACAGCTCTGCTTCCGTCTCTCGTGCCCCTGCTGCACGAATGGCTGCCCCGGCAGCGGTGGTTCGCGGGCAAGGGGCAGCCGATCACCGGCTTCTCGCTGGTGTCGGCGACCGAGATGCTGCCGGTGGACGCCCCTTCCGTGACCGCCGGATCCGGGGCCGGGCTGCTCCATCTGCTGGTACGGGCCCATCAGCCGGCGGCGCCCGCGCGATGGCCCGCCGACTGCTACCAACTGCTGCTCGGAGTACGGGCCGCGCTGCCTCCCCCGCTGGCGCCCGCGCTCATCGGCCGTCCGGCGAACGGACCGCTCGCGGGCCGCGCGGTCTACGAGGGGCTGCGCGATCCCCGCCTCGCCGCGCTCCTGCTGGAGCGGCTGCGCACCCCCGGCGCGCTGGGCGCCCTGCACTTCGGCCGGGGCGGCGCCCCCGTCGCCGCCGGACCTGCGCCGCGCGTGCTGGAAACCGAGCAGTCCAACACCTCGCTCGTCTACGGCGACGCGTACATCCTCAAGATCTTCCGCCGGGTGTTCCCGGGCACCAACCCCGACCTGGAACTGCCGCTGGCGCTCGCCCGCGAGGGGTGCGGCCGGGTGCCCGCCCCCGTCGCCTGGTTCGAGTCCGTCGCGCCGGAACCGCTCACCCTCGGCGTTCTCCAGCCGTACCTGCGCGACGCGGAGGACGGCTGGCAGCTCGCCCTGCGCGCCCTCGCCCGGGGCCACGACTTCACCGAAGAGGCGCACGCCCTCGGCCGGGCGACCGCGGAGGTCCACACCGCGCTGGCCGCCGCGCTGCCCACGCCCGTCCTGCGCCCCGCCCAGACCGCGCACCTGGCGGCCGGGATGGTGCGCAGACTGGAGGCCGCGGCGCGGGCGGTGCCCGCGCTCGTGCCGTACGTGCCCGGTCTGCGCGCGGCGTTCGACGCGGTGGCCTCGCTCGGGGACCGGGGCCACGACCGGGCGGCCCAGCGGATCCACGGCGATCTCCATCTCGGCCAGACCTTGCGCGCGGCCGACGGTTTCTGGTCGCTGATCGACTTCGAGGGCGAGCCGGCCAGGCCGCTGGCCGAGCGCCGCCGCCCGCAGCCACCGGTGCGCGACGTCGCCGGCATGCTCCGCTCCTTCGACTACGCGGCCCGTTCGCACCGCCCGTGGAACGCCGAGTGGGCGGCGCACTGCCGGACCGCGTACTGCGACGGCTACGCCGAGGCCGCGGGCGTCGACCCGCGCAGCGAACCGGAGCTGCTGCGTGCCCACGAGACCGACAAGGCGGTGTACGAGGTGCTGTACGAGGCACGGCACCGGCCCGACTGGCTGCCGGTCCCGATGGCGGCGATCCACCGTCTGGCCGCCGTCTCCGACTGACGGGCCGTCTGCCCGGCGGCTGCCCGGCATCCGGCCGACATCTGTCCTCCCCGTTCGCTCTCCCCCACCACCCCGCGAAGGAGGCCGTCCCCGTGACCGCCCGTAAGCCGTTCCGCAACACGCCCGTCGACGAAGCGCCCGCCACACTTCCGGCCGCCGCCGCACCGGTCACTGCCCCGGTCGCCACCGCCCCGGTCGCCTCCGCACCGGCCGCCGCCCCGGCCGCCGCCCCGGCCACCACCGCACCGCTCGCTGCCCCGGCCCGGCGGAGGGGGCCCGCCGCCGAGCGGGACGGGGCGGGACGGGCCGCCGAGCGGACCGCACCCGCGCGTGTGCGCGTGGAGTGCTCCGGCGGCCAGGGGGTCCGCGAGGCGAGCCCTCTCGACGACGGCGACCGGGCCCGGCTGCTCGCCGGGGAGCACCACGACCCGCACGCCCTGCTCGGCGCCCATCCGGTGCGCGGCGGGGTGGTCTTCCGGGCGCTGCGCCCGTTCGCGCGGTCCGTGACCGTACTCGCCAAAGGGCTGCGGGTGCGGCTCCTCGACGACGGGGACGGACTCTTCTCCGGGCTGCTGCCGATGCCCTCGCTGCCCGAGTACCGATTGCAGGTGGCCTACGAGGACGCCGAGACCGAGGTGCACGACCCGTACCGCTTCCTGCCCGCGCTCGGTGAACTCGATCTGCATCTGATCGGCGAGGGGCGGCACGAGGAGCTGTGGACCGCGCTCGGCGCACACCCCATGGAGCACCAGGGCGTGGCCGGGACCCGGTTCACCGTCTGGGCACCCGACGCGCGCGGGGTGCGGGTGGTCGGGGACTTCAACTTCTGGGACGGCGCCGGGTTCCCGATGCGTTCGCTGGGCGCCAGCGGGGTGTGGGAGCTGTTCCTGCCCGGGATCGGCGAGGGCGCGCTGTACAAGTTCGACATCTGCCGCCCCGACGGTTCGCACACGACGCGTGCCGACCCGATGGCGCGCCGCACCGAGGTGCCGCCCGCCACCGCGTCGATCGTGACGGCCGCGCACCACGAGTGGCGGGACCAGGAGTGGATGGCGCACCGCGGCGACGTGCCGGTGCACGAGGCGCCGTTCTCCGTCTACGAGGTCCATCTGCCGTCCTGGCGACCGGGTCTGACCTATCGTCAACTGGCCGAGCAGCTCCCCGGGTACGTACGAGATCTGGGCTTCACGCACGTGGAGCTGATGCCGGTCGCCGAGCATCCCTTCGGCGGGTCCTGGGGCTACCAGGTCACGGGTTTCTACGCGCCGACGTCCCGTCTGGGCACGCCGGACGACTTCCGTCACCTCGTCGACGCGCTGCACCGGGCCGGTATCGGGGTGATCGTGGACTGGGTGCCTGCGCACTTCCCGCGCGACGACTGGGCACTCGCGGAGTTCGACGGCCGCCCGCTGTACGAGCACTCCGACCCGGCGCGGGCCGCGCATCCGGACTGGGGGACGCTGGAGTTCGACTACGGGCGCAAGGAGGTGCGCAACTTCCTGGTCGCCAACGCCACTTACTGGTGCGAGGAGTTCCACGTCGACGGGCTGCGCGTCGACGCGGTCGCCTCGATGCTCTACCTCGACTACTCGCGCGAGGACGGGCAGTGGTCCCCCAACGAGCACGGGGGCAGGGAGAATCCGGACGCCGTCGCCTTCCTCCAGGAGATGAACGCCACCGTCTACCGCCGCAACCCCGGCGTCGTCACCATCGCCGAGGAGTCCACCGCCTGGGACGGCGTCACCCGGGCCACCCACCACGTCGGGCACGGCGGCTACGGCGGGCTGGGCTTCGGGCTGAAGTGGAACATGGGCTGGATGCACGACTCCCTCCAGTACATGACGAAGGAGCCGGTGCACCGCAAGTACCACCACGACGAGATGACCTTCTCGATGGTGTACGCGTACAGCGAGAACTACGTGCTGCCGATCTCGCACGACGAGGTGGTGCACGGCAAGCAGGCGCTGGTCAGCAAGATGCCCGGCGACTGGTGGCAGCGGCGCGCCAACCATCGCGCGTACCTCGGCTTCATGTGGGCCCACCCCGGCAAGCAACTCCTCTTCATGGGGCAGGAGTTCGCGCAGGGTGCGGAGTGGTCGCAGGAGCACGGCCCGGAGTGGTGGCTGCTCGACCCGACGTACGCGTCGGCGGGCGACCACCGGGGCGTGCGCGACCTGGTCGCCGATCTGAACGCGGTGTACCGGGCCACGCCCGCGCTCTGGCAGTGCGACACCGTGCCGGAGGGCTTCTCCTGGGTGGACGGCGGCGCGGCCGAGGACAACGTCTTCGCCTTCCTGCGCCACGACAGGCACGGTGCGCCGCTGCTCGCCGTCAGCAACTTCTCCCCGGTGGTGCGGCACGACTACCGCATCGGCGTGCCGGACGTGCTCGGCGGCCGGGTGGCGTGGGCGGAGGTGCTCAACACGGACGCGGCGCGGTACGGCGGCAGCGGCGTGTGCCACCCCGGCCCGCTGGAGCCGGAGGCCGTCCCGGCCCACGGCAGGAACGCCAGCGTGACGCCGACGCTCCCGCCGCTGGCGACGGTGTGGCTGCGGCCGGTCTGATCGCGGCTGCGTCCGGGGTCAGCCGCAGGTGGTGAACTCGGGTGCGGTCTTCGCCAGGTAGACGCTCGCGTGGCCCTGGTCGTCACTGATCAGGGGCACCGTGACGGTGTCGTGCGCCTTCCACGGGTATCCGTTCGCGTCGAAGGTCCAGTCGCCGGTCACCTTCGTGGCCAGCTTCGACAGCGCCACCCAGCCGTACTGCTGCTGCGGGACGGTGATGGTCAGGCTGTTCCCCAGCGTCTCGCTCAGGTTGTACGTCACGCTGCCGGAAATGGTGTGGGAGACGCTCGCCTGGACGGGGCTTGCCGCTCCCGAGCCCACGCCCGAGGTGAAGGACACACCGAGCGTGCTCGTCCATCCGCTGGTGGTGGTCAGCGAGAACGTCCACGGCACCGGCGCAGCGGTGCCGTTGTACCAGACGGGCGAGACGCACTCGACGGGCAGCGGCTCGGCGGGGGCCTGGGTCCCCTTCGTCCACGAGCAGGTGGCCGCGTCCTTCTGGCAGCGCTTGGAGGCGTACTCCACGGCGGCGTCGAGGGCGGCGCCCGAGGCCGCGGCGGGGATCTTCCACTGCTGCGCGGCGGAGCCGTTGCAGCCGTAGGTCTGGGTCCACGCGTCGTCGTACTGGGCGTTCAGGACGATGTCGACGCACTTGTTGTCACCGGCGTTGCGGATCATGAAGGTGTTGGCGACGCCTGTGACGGGCTGGAAGTACCAGCGCTGGGAGGCGGCCCCGGAACACGACTGCTGCCTCAGCGGAAGGCCGGTCGCCACGCACTTCCCGGTGAAGTCGTTGGCCAGGGTGAACGACCCGTCGGCCTGCTTGTTGGCGGTCCACTGCTGGTGGTGGCCGGGCGCGGAGTTGGTGACGACGTAGACGCCGTCCCCCGTGTTGCCGTTCTGCACGTCCAGGTTCCGGCCGTTGCCGGCCGCGGTGAACGTCAGCCCGGCGAGGCCGGACGCCTCGGCCGCCCGCGCCGTTGCGGTCTGCGCGGTCAGGCCGAGTACGACGGCCAGCGCGGCCACGAGGGCAGCCAACGCCCTGGGCAAGGCGCGGCTTGCACGCGGATTCATGACGGGTCCCCCTGTGCGATCGATGGATTGCTCGGAGTGATGGCGCCCGTCACGCTAGCGCCGCCCGCCCACCCGCGTGGGGGTGCCTCGGCGACAATGGCCGATACACGAGGTGTCGGCCGGAAGGCGCCGATCGCCGGGACCCGGCCGACGAACGGGCGGGTCTCTCCAGCTCGAACCCGAAGTCCTGGAGGGTCCGGATCTGCTCGACGAGACGCAGGTCGTCCCCGTCGTACGCGCGGTACCCGTTTCTCGGTGCGCCGCTCGGGCAGCAGTCCCCGTGACTCGTAGTACCGCAGGGTCCGTGTGGTCGTCCCGGCCCGCTCGGCCAGTTCCCCTGTCCGCATGATGTCGACCGTAGACATTGACGCGGACGTCAAGGCGAGGAGAGTCGCGGGCGCCGAGGCGGGAAGAGACGCGGTGTCGAGGCGGGAAGCGCGAAGGGCCGCCGCGGGAGATCCCGCGGCGGCCCGTACGGTGACCGCCCGGCGCACCACCTGGTGCGCGGCTGGTGTTCCGGCGTGTTTCCGGTGCGCGTGTCGGGGCCGGTGGTCCGGCGCCTACGCCTTGGCCGCGGCAGGTTCCTGGTCGTCGGCGCGCGGCTCGGGGATCTCCGCGCCCTCGCCGTCCTGGCTCAGCATCCGCTCGTTCCACGGGAGCGCCCCGGAGAGGACCTGCTCCACCCGCTCCTTGTCGATCTCCTTGGTCCAGGTACCGACGAGGACGGTGGCCACCGCGTTCCCGGCGAAGTTCGTCAGGGCGCGGGCCTCGCTCATGAAGCGGTCGATGCCGACGATGAGCCCGACGCCGTCGACCAGTTCGGGGCGGTGCGACTGGAGGCCGCCCGCGAGGGTGGCCAGGCCCGCGCCGGTGACCCCGGCCGCGCCCTTCGAGGCGACGATCATGAAGAGCAGCAGGGAGACCTGCTCACCGAAGCTCAGCGGGTCGCCCAGCGCGTTGGCGATGAAGAGCGAGGACATCGTGAGGTAGATCGCGGTGCCGTCGAGGTTGAAGGAGTACCCCGTCGGCACGGTGATGCCGACGACCGGCTTGCTGACGCCCAGGTGCTCCATCTTCGCGATGAGCCGCGGCAGCGCGGATTCGGAGGAGGAGGTGGAGAGGATCAGCAGGAACTCACGGCCCAGGTACTTCAGCAGCGCGATCAGACTGACCCCGGAGACCAGCCGCAGGATCGTGCCGAGCACCACGAAGACGAAGAGCGCGCAGGTGACGTAGAAGCCGATCATGATGACGGCGAGGGACTTCAGCGCGTCGACGCCGGTCTCGCCGACCACGGCCGCTATCGCGCCGAACGCGCCGACCGGGGCCACCCACATGATCATGGCGAGGATGCGGAAGACCAGGCGCTGGATGTGACCGATGCCGCGAAGCACCGGTTCGCCCGCCGCTCCCATGGCCTGGAGCGCGAAGCCCGCGAGCAGGGCGACCAGCAGGGTCTGGAGCACCTGGCCCTCGGTGAACGCGGACACGATCGTGGTGGGGATGATGCCGAGCAGGAAGTCCGCGGTCGACTCGCTCGCGCCCGCCGCCTGCTTCTCGCCGGCGGCGCGTGCCGCCTCGGTGAGGTGGAGGCCCTGGCCGGGCTCCAGCAGGTTGCCGACGAGCAGACCGATGGCGAGCGCCACCGTCGACATCACCAGGAAGTAGCCGAGGGCGAGTCCGCCGACCGCGCCGACCTTGGCGGCCTTGCGCACCGATCCGACGCCCAGCACGATCGTGCAGAAGATGATGGGCGAGATCATCATCTTGATGAGGTTCACGAAGCCGGTGCCGATCGGCTTGAGCTCGACGGCGATGTCCGGGGCCACGAAGCCCACCAGAATGCCGAGAGCCACGGCGGCGATCACGGCCAGATACAGATAGTGCGTGCGGTCCCGCTTGGCGGTTGCCACTCCCACGGGGGTTCTCCTCGGCTCGTCCGGGTCGCTCCCCCGTCCCTGGGGGCGCAAGGGCTGTCCGGCGGATCGAGGCCGGAAAAACCCTCGGTGAATATCTCGCCCCATGTGAGGGCGGTCACTGTTACGTGCATTTCGTTCATATGTTTTCGGCCAGGCAGACTGGGGGACATGCGTCTCCCCCGTACCCGTCCGCGAAGCCTGGCCGGACAGCTGTTCGCCATGCAGGTGGTGCTGATCGCGGCGGTGGTGGCGGGGTGCGCGTTCTTCGCGTACACCTCCGGGCGGAAACAGGCGGAGGAGACCGCGACCCGGCAGGTCAGGACGGCGGCACTGGCGATCGCCGGCTCCCCGTCCGTGCGAGAGGCGATCCGCGCCCCGGACCCGTCCGCCGCGCTCCAGCCGTACGCGGAGAAGGTCCGCAGGGACACCGGGATCGCGTTCGTCACCATCATGTCCCCGGAGCGGATCCGCTGGACGCATCCGGACACCGACCGGATCGGGGAGGAGTTCCTCGGCCACACGGCGCGGGCGCTGCGCGGCGAGACGTTCACGGAGACGTACACCGGCACCCTCGGCCCCTCGATCCGGGTCGTCACCCCGGTCCGGGACGGCGGCAGGATCACCGGCCTGGTCAGCGCGGGCATCACGGTCGACCGGGTGTCCTCGCAGGTGCGGGCGCAGCTGAGTGCGCTGGGGCTGGCCGCGGGCGGGGCGCTGGTGCTCGGCGGACTCGGCACGTACGTGGTCAACGCCCGGCTCCGTCGGCACACGCACGGCATGAACGCGGCCGAGCTGAGCCGGCTGCACGACTACCACCAGGCCACGCTCCGCGCGGTGCGCGAGGGGCTGCTGATGCTCGACGGGCAGCACCGGATCGCGCTGATCAACGACGCGGGCCGGGAGCTGCTGGGGCTGGGACCGGACACCCTCGGGCGCCGGGTCGCCGATCTGAGGCTTCCGGCGCCGCTGACGGGGGCGCTGCTCGCCTCCGAGGAGCGCGTCGACGAGCTGCATCTGACGGCGGACCGGGTGATCGTGGTCAACACCCGCCCGGTGGTGGGCGGGGAGCGGCGCGGCACGGTCGTGACCCTGCGCGATCACACCGAACTCCAGGCACTGTCAGGGGAGTTGGACTCCGAGCGCGGGTTCACCCAGGCGTTGCGCTCGCAGGCACACGAGGCGGCGAACCGGCTGCACACGGTGGTCTCGCTGATCGAACTGGGGCGGGCCGACGAGGCGGTCGGTTTCGCCACCGCCGAACTGGAGCTGGCCCAGACCCTCACCGACCGGGTCGTCGGCGCGGTGGGCGAACCGGTACTGGCGGCGCTGCTGCTGGGCAAGGCCGCACAGGCCCACGAGCGGGGTGTGGAGCTGGTGCTCGCGAAGGACAGTCTGATCGACGACGGCGCCCTGCCCGCGACACTGCCGGACCGGGACCTGGTGACGATCCTCGGCAACCTGATCGACAACGCGGTGGACGCGGCGTCGGAGGCGGCGGCCGGCCACGACCCGCAGGGCGCGCCCCGTCCGGCCGCAGCCCCGGCCGCACCCGACGCGCGCCACTCGGCGGCCGCGCCCGTCGTGTCCGACGCGCCCCGCTCGGTCGTCGCCCCCGTCGTGCCCGGCCCCCGTGACGGGGCCCGGGGACGGGCCGTGGTCACCGTGACCGCTCTCGCCGGGGAGGACGAGTTGCTGCTGAGGGTCGCCGACAGCGGGGCGGGGATCGATCCGGCCGACGCCGCCGAGGTGTTCGACCGGGGCTGGTCCACGCACGGTACGGGCCGGGGCATCGGGCTGGCCCTCGTACGGCAGGCGGTACGCCGCAACGGCGGGACGGTGGAGCTGGACCACGGCCCCGGGGGCGGCGCCCGGTTCACGGTCCGGTTGCCGCTGACGACCGGCGACCGCACGGAACACACCGCCGGGGAGGTCGTCCCGTGATCCGGGTACTGGTCGTCGAGGACGACCCCGTCGCGGCCGACGCCCATCGGCTGTACGTGGGCCGCGTCCCCGGGTTCGAGGTGGCCGCGGTCGCGCACTCGCGCGCGGAGGCGGTACGGGCACTGGACCGCACACCGGTCGATCTGCTCCTCCTCGACCTGTACCTGCCCGACGGACACGGGCTGCACCTGCTGCGTTCGCTGCGCGCGGCCGGGCACTCGGCGGACGTCATCGCGGTGACCTCGGCACGTGATCTGTCGGTGGTCCGGGAAGGAGTGTCGCTCGGTGTCGTCCAGTACGTGCTGAAGCCGTTCACCTTCGCCACGCTGCGCGACCGGCTCGTCCGCTACGCCGAGTTCCGCGCGGCGGCCGGTGAGGCGAGCGGTCAGGACGAGGTGGACCGGGCGCTCGGAGTGCTGCGCGCACCGCAGCCGAACCGGCTGCCGAAGGGGCTCAGCGCCCCGACGCTGGAGGCCGTCATCCGCGTCCTGCGGGCCTCGGACGGCGTGACGGCGGCAGCGGCCGGAACCGAGCTCGGCATCTCGCGGATCACCGCGCGCCGGTACCTGGAACACCTGGTGACGACGGGGCGCGCGGTGCGCAAGCCGCAGTACGGTCAGGTCGGGCGCCCGGAACTGCACTACCGGTGGCTGACCCGGGACCACTGACCCCGTGGCGACGGCGGCCCGGCCCGACCGGCCCCGTACGGCACAGGGGGCGTACGGGCACGGGCCCCGTACCGGCATAGGACCTTCCTACGAGCCGTGATATCGGTGGAACACACCGTGGTCGGACGGCGTGCCCGCTCCTACGGTGAAGCCGTGCGCCCCTCCCACTCCTCCGGCTCTCCCTCGTCCTTCGGCTCCCGGCCCCCCTTCGACGCCTCCGCCGCACGCCGCCTCCGTGAGGCCCTGGGGATGCTGCCCGGCCACGTCGCGTACGGCCTCGCGGCCCAGTACGGGCTCCGGATCAGCACCGCGACGGTGCTCGCCTGGGAACGCGGGCACGCCGTCCCGACCGGGCACGAACTCACCGCACTGGCCGGGGTGTTGTGGTGTTCGCCGGGCGAGTTGCTGACCGCGGCGCGCACCCTGCGGGAACACCGGACGGCCCGGCGGCTGACCGTGGAGGAACTGGCCGGCCAGGTGGGGCTGATGCCCGCCGCGTATCTGCGGATGGAGGAGTCGGGTCGCTGGCGGGGCAACGAGCGCCAGTCGGCGGCGCTCGCCGAGGTGCTGGGGCTGACGGCCGCCGGGCTGGTGACGGTGTCCGGGCGGGACGAGGAGCTGGCGGAACTGCTGCGCGCCGCGGTCACGACGCGACGGCAGGCGCCCGTCCGGGCGGTGGCGAAGCTGGTGCGGCTGGAGCGGGGACTCCTCCAGGACGTGCTGGACCAGCTCCACGCCGACTACCGGGCGCTGGCCGCGTCGGCACCGGGCCGGACCGGCGCGGTCGGGGAGCCGCCCGGGGAGCCCTCCGGGGCGACGGACGACGCGGAGCGGGCCTTCCTGGCGGGGATCACGGAACGGTTCTGGCGGACGGCGGGGATGCAGGGCAAAAGCACCTGAACCGCCCGCCGTCACGGCCGTACGCCACCGTCGCGTCCGTACGCCGTCGTCACGGATCCGGGGAAGACGTCACCGGGTCGAAGGAGAACAGGACCGTGCGGGCCGCCCCGTCGCAGCTCGTCCGCACCGGCTCGGCCTCGCGCCTGCCGTCGCGCACCGCCGTACCGACGCACGGACGGGTGTGGACGGGGCGGATGCGATAGCCCTCGACCGGGTGCCCCACGGGCTCGGTCCGGGAGCCCGCGGCCCCGGCCCGCGACCGCCCGCCGACGGGGGCCGGGGCGGGGCAGGCAGCAGGCGGAAGGGTCAGAAGACCGACTCGGCCTCGTACATCCGGTTCTTGGGGACCGTCTTGAGCTGGGTGATGGCGTCCGCCAGCGGAACCATCACGATGTCGTTGCCGCGCAGCGCCGTCATCCGGCCGAAGTCACCCCGGTGCGCGGCCTCCACCGCGTGCCAGCCGAAGCGGGTGGCGAGCACCCGGTCGTACGCGGTCGGCGTACCGCCGCGCTGCACATGGCCGAGGATGACCGGCCGGGCCTCCTTGCCGAGCCGGGTCTCCAGCTCGATGGCCAGCCGGTTGCCGATGCCCTGGAAGCGTTCGTGACCGTACTGGTCGATCTCGCCCTTGGCGTACGGCATGGAGCCCTCGGCCGGGTGCGCGCCCTCGGCGACGCAGATGACCGCGAACTTCTTGCCGCGCGCGAACCGCGCCTCGACCATCTTGACCAGGTCGTCGACCTCGAAACGGCGCTCGGGCAGGCAGATGCCGTGCGCGCCGCCCGCCATCCCGGACTCCAGCGCGATCCAGCCGGCGTGCCGCCCCATCACCTCGACGACCATGACCCGCTGGTGCGACTCGGCGGTGGTCTTCAGACGGTCTATGGCGTCGGTGGCGACACCCACCGCCGTGTCGAAGCCGAAGGTGCGGTCGGTGGCGGAGATGTCGTTGTCGATGGTCTTGGGGACGCCGACGACGGGCATCCCTGCGTCCGCCAGCATCCGCGCGGCGGTGAGGGTGCCTTCGCCGCCGATCGGGATGAGGGCGTCCATGCCGTAACGGCGGCTCAGCTCCGCGCAGTTCTCCGCGGCCTCGCGCAGCCGCGCGCGCTCCAGGCGGGCCGATCCGAGTATGGTGCCGCCACGCGCGAGGATGCCGCTGACGGCGTTGAGGTCGAGAGGCCGGTAGTGGCCGTCGAGGAGCCCCTTGAACCCGTCCTCGAAGCCGATGACCTCGTCTCCGTGCCCCACCACGGCGCGGTGCACGACCGACCGGATCACTGCGTTCAGACCCGGGCAGTCGCCGCCTGCCGTGAGAACTCCGATGCGCATCGTCCTGTGTCTCCTGCCTCGCTGGTGCCGTGCGTTCCGGGGGCGAGGACAAGATCCCCCGAAACGTGAAACATGACGATTGTCCCACGTGGTCTGGACCTCATGGTCTCGCCCGTTCCGGTGACGCCCGCGCGGGTGGCCCGTCGAATGCGGGGATGAATCACCGGCGCGCCGGTGGGGCGCGTGCGCCGCGGACGCGGGGAGCACGCCCGGCGGGCGACGTCTCGCGCGCCCGGCGTATCGTCAACATGGCGATACGTCCCAAACCGCAAATATGGACGGGAGAGCACGCGTGGCGCGCAGCGTGTACGTGACCGGGATCGACCGGGGCGACGGCCGACAGGTCGTCGATCTGGGCGTCATGGAGCTCCTGACGCGTCAGGTGGACCGGGTCGGGGTGTTCCGGCCGCTTGTCCACGACGGTCCCGACCGGATGTTCGAGCTGCTGCGGGCCCGCTACCGGCTGCTCCAGGAACCCGCGTCGGTCTACGGGCTGGACTACGAGGAGGCGTCCGCGCTCCAGGCCGAGAAGGGTACCGACGAACTGGTCTCCCGGCTCGTCGAGCGCTTCCACCAGGTGGCCCAGGCGTACGAGGTGGTCCTGGTCCTCGGCACCGACTTCGCCGACACCCAGCTCCCCGACGAGCTCGCGCTCAACGCCCGCCTCGCCAACGAGTTCGGCGCCTCGGTGATAGCGGTGGTCGGCGGCAGGGGTCAGAGCGCGCAGTCCGTGCGCGCGGAGGCGCGCAACGCCTACCGGGCGTACGCGGGGCTCGGCTGCGACGTCGTTTCGGTGATCGTGAACCGGGTGGCGGCCGGGGACCGCGACGCCCTCGCGGAGCGGCTGGCGTCACAGCTGCCCGTTCCCTGCTCGGTGCTGCCCGACGAAGCGGCGCTCTCCGCGCCGACCGTCGCCCAGATCACCGCGGCGCTCGGCGGCACGGTGCTGCTCGGCGACGGCTCCGGGCTGGCCAGGGACGCGCTGGACTTCGTCTTCGGCGGCGCGATGCTGCCGAACCTGCTGAAGGCGCTGACGCCGGGCTGCCTGGTGGTCACCCCCGGGGACCGGGCGGACCTGGTGGTCGGCTCGCTGGCCGCGCACAGCGCCGGGACCCCGCCCATCGCCGGCGTGCTGCTCACCCTGGACGAACATCCCGGCCCGGAGATACTCACCCTGGCCGAGCGCCTCGCGCCGGGCACGCCGGTGGTCTCCGTGGCGGGCGGCTCCTTCCCCACCGCCTATGAACTCTTCGCCATGGAAGGCAAGTTGAACGCGGCGACGCCCCGCAAGGCGGAGACGGCCCTGGGCCTCTTCGAACGCCATGTGGACACCGGCGCCCTGCTGGAGCGGATCTCGGTGGCCCGCAGCGGGCGGATCACCCCGATGATGTTCGAGCACGAGCTGCTGGAGCAGGCGCGCGCCGACCGGCGCCGGGTGGTCCTGCCGGAGGGCACCGAGGAACGGGTGCTGCGCGCCGCCGATGTCCTGCTGCGCCGCGACGTCTGCGACCTCACGCTCCTCGGCGAGCCCGACGTCATCCGGAAGAAGGCCGCGGACCTGGGCATCGATCTCGCCGCCACGCAGATCATCGACCCGCAGACCTCCGAGCTGCGTCAGCCGTTCGCCGAGCGGTACGCGCGGCTGCGCGCGCACCGCGGCGTCACGACCGAGCTGGCGTACGACGTGGTCGCGGACGCCAACTACTTCGGCACGCTGATGGTCGAGCAGGGCTTCGCGGACGGCATGGTCTCCGGTTCCGTGCACTCCACCGCGGCGACGATCCGCCCCGCGTTCGAGATCATCAAGACCCGGTCCGCGGACGCCGGTGACGGGACGGGCGGACCCGTCCCGTCGATCGTCTCCTCCGTCTTCTTCATGTGCCTGGCCGACAGGGTCCTGGTGTACGGCGACTGCGCGGTCAACCCGGACCCGGACGCGCGGCAGCTCGCGGACATCGCGGTGCAGTCGGCCGCCACCGCCGCCCGCTTCGGCGTGGAGCCGCGGATCGCGATGCTGTCGTACTCGACCGGCACCTCCGGCTCGGGCGCCGACGTCGACAAGGTGCGCGAGGCGACCGCCCTGGTCCGGGCGAGCCGGCCGGACCTGCTGATCGAGGGGCCCATCCAGTACGACGCGGCGGTGGACCCGGGTGTCGCCGCGACGAAGCTGCCCGGTTCCGAGGTGGCGGGGCGGGCGACGGTGCTGATCTTCCCGGACCTGAACACCGGCAACAACACCTACAAGGCCGTGCAGCGCTCGGCGGGCGCGGTCGCGGTCGGACCGGTGCTCCAGGGTCTGCGCAAGCCCGTCAACGACCTGTCCCGCGGCGCGCTCGTCCAGGACATCGTCAACACCGTGGCCATCACCGCGATCCAGGCTCAGGGCGGCGAGGCGCGGACCGCATGACCACACCGACCCCGACGATCCCGGAGGGCTCCCCGACCATGGCGCCGCATCGCGTACTCGTCCTCAACTCCGGCTCCTCGTCGGTCAAGTACCAGCTCCTGGACATGACCGACCACTCCCGGCTGGCGGCCGGGCTGGTCGAGCGCATCGGCGAGGAGACGTCCCGGCTGGTGCACACCCCGCTGGCGGGAGGCATCGGCGAACGGCGCGAGCGCACCGGCCCGATCCCCGACCACGAAACCGCGCTGAAGGCGGCGGCCGACGAGCTGGCGGCCGACGGGCTGGGCCTGGACTCCCCCGAGCTGGCGGCGATCGGCCACCGGGTGGTGCACGGCGGGCTGCGGTTCACCGAGCCGGTGGTGGTCGACGACGAGGTGCTGGAGGAGATCGAGCGCCTGGTCCCGGTGGCCCCGCTGCACAACCCGGCGAACCTCCTCGGCATCCGTACCGCGCGGGCGCTGCGCCCGGACCTGCCGCAGGTGGCGGTGTTCGACACGGCGTTCCACACGACGATGCCGGAGTGCGCGGCGCGGTACGCGATCGACGTGGAGACTGCCGACGCGCACCGCATCCGGCGCTACGGCTTCCACGGCACCTCGCACGCATACGTCTCCCGCAAGGCCGCCCAGCTGCTGGGACGCGCTCCCGAGGACGTCAACGTCATCGTGCTGCACCTGGGCAACGGCGCCTCCGCGTCAGCGGTGGCGGGCGGCCGGTGCGTGGAGACGTCGATGGGCCTGACCCCGCTGGAGGGGCTGGTGATGGGCACGCGTTCCGGCGACATCGATCCGGCCGTCACCTTCCACCTCCAGCGGGTGGCAGGGATGTCCGCGGACGAGATCGACGACCTGCTCAACAAGCGGAGCGGTCTGGTCGGGCTGTGCGGCGACAACGACATGCGGGAGATCCGGCGCCGGGTCGACGAGGGCGACGAGCGGGCGGCGCTGGCCTTCGACATCTACGTGCACCGGCTGAAGAAGTACATCGGCGCCTATTCGGCGGTCCTCGGGCGGGTGGACGCGGTGGTGTTCACGGCGGGGGTCGGGGAGAACTCCGCACCGGTGCGGGAGGCTGCGATCGCCGGACTGGAGGAGTTCGGCCTGGCGGTGGACGCGGATCTGAACGCCGCGCGGTCCGGTGCGCCGCGGCTGATCTCGCCGGACCACGCGCGGGTGGCGGTCGCGGTGGTACCGACGGACGAGGAGCTGGAGATAGCCGTCCAGACCTTCGCGCTCGTCGGACAGGACGACAACTGAGCACGCCCGCGCCCTTTTGTACCTTCCGCCAGACGGAATATTCCGCTACTGAACAAACCGATAGGATCCGCCTCATGCGCCGTTCCAAAATCGTCTGTACGCTCGGCCCCGCCGTCGACTCGCACGAGCAGCTCGTCGCGCTGATCGAGGCCGGCATGAGCGTGGCCCGTTTCAACTTCAGTCACGGCAGCCACGAGGAGCACCAGGGGCGTTACGACCTGGTCCGCCGGGCCGCCGCCGAGACCGGCCGCGCGGTGGGTGTGCTCGCCGACCTCCAGGGCCCGAAGATCCGCCTGGGGAAGTTCGCCGAGGGGCCCGTCGAGCTGGTCCGCGGGGACGAGTTCACCATCACCGCGGAGGACGTGCCCGGTGACAAGTCGATCTGCGGCACGACGTACAAGGGCCTGCCCGGCGACGTCGCCAAGGGCGACCCGATCCTGATCAACGACGGCAACGTCGAGCTGAAGGTCGTCGCGGTCGAGGGCCCCCGCGTTCGGACGATCGTCATCGAGGGCGGTGTCATCTCCGACCACAAGGGCATCAACCTGCCCGGCGCGGCGGTCAACGTCCCGGCTCTGTCCGAGAAGGACGTCGAGGACCTGCGGTTCGCGCTGCGGATGGGCTGCGACCTGGTGGCGCTCTCCTTCGTGCGGGACGCCGACGACATCAAGGACGTCCACAAGGTGATGGACGAGGTGGGGCGCCGGGTCCCCGTCATCGCCAAGGTGGAGAAGCCGCAGGCGGTCGAGCACATGCAGGAGGTCGTCATGGCCTTCGACGGTGTGATGGTGGCCCGCGGTGACCTGGCCGTGGAGTATCCGCTGGAGAAGGTCCCGATGGTGCAGAAGCGCCTGGTGGAGCTCTGCCGGCGGAACGCCAAACCGGTGATCGTGGCGACCCAGATGATGGAGTCGATGATCACCAACTCCCGTCCGACCCGCGCCGAGGCGTCCGACGTCGCCAACGCGATCCTGGACGGCGCGGACGCGGTCATGCTCTCCGCCGAGTCCAGCGTCGGCGCCTACCCGATCGAGACGGTCAAGACGATGTCGAAGATCGTCGTCGCCGCCGAGAACGAGCTGCTCTCCAAGGGCCTCCAGCCGCTGGTCCCGGGCAAGAAGCCGCGCACCCAGGGCGGTTCGGTGGCCCGCGCCGCCTGCGAGATCGCGGACTTCCTGAACGGCAAGGCGCTGGTCGCGTTCACCAAGTCCGGTGACACGGCCCGCCGCCTCTCCCGCTACCGCGCGACCCAGCCCATCCTGGCCTTCACCACGGACGAGTCCACCCGCAACCAGCTCGCCCTGAGCTGGGGCGTCGAGGCCCACGTCGTCCCGCACGTGGACAACACGGACGCGATGGTCGACCTGGTCGACGCGGAGCTGCTGAAGCTGAGCCGCTACAACGCGGGCGACACCATGATCATCACGGCCGGCTCGCCCCCCGGCATCCCCGGCACCACGAACATGGTGCGCGTGCACCACGTGGGCGGCGGGGCGCGCGACTGATGCCGATGGACCGGTCCACGGAGTTCACGTTCGGCATCCCTTGGGTCATCTGATTCCTCCGTGGATACTCCGCCCTTCAGGGCGGAGAGGAATTGGACTCCTGCGGAGCAGGGCAAGGGCTGCGATTCGCCGCCGGGGCGGATCGCAGTGCCCTGGCCAGCAGATTTGATCTTTACGTGTGGGCTGCGCAGGCAGCTGAGCTGCCGCGCACGTTCGGATGCGTGCGCAAGCGCTCGCGGCCCGCACGGAGGCGTGGACGCGGCAGGAGCGGGTCAACTACAACGCCGCGGTCGACCGCTTCTTCCCTTCGAGGTGTGCGACACATGGCTCGCCCGCCGTCCGGACACCGTGACGCTCTCCGACGCGGACCGGTACAAGGGGCGGGAACTGGCCGGTCGGGTTCTGTCCGCCGTGGACGAATTCAGCGGCGTACTCGTCCAGGAGACGGTCGAGGCACTCACGGAGTGCGTCCGCCGCTGCACCCCGGATCTCGCCTTCCGTCTGTTGCTGCGCGCCCTGTCGATGAGAAGCGACTCGCTGTCCCCGCACCACCTCCGTCTGTCGAAGGAGCAGTACGCGCGGCTGACGAGGCTGGGCGGGGAGTTCCGGTACGGGGAGTACGTGGTGACCGACATCGAGCACCTCGTGGACGCCTGAGGGCTGTCCTCGAACTGCCGCCCGAGGTGCGGTGCTGCGGCGCCCCGACACGCTCGTACGACATGACTGCGGGCCGTTCCCCTCTTGCGAGGGGCACGGCCCGCGGCGCGGTGCGGCTCCCGAACGTGCCTGTGTCGGCTAGGGGCTGTCCCGTAATCCGTGGTGGACCAGCGCGCGGCGTCGGATGCGGTGCATCGCAAGGCGGAGGGGCATCCGCATACTGGATGTATGCGGACGTTCCGGCAACGCGGCGAGGCGCCGCAGCTGTCGTCGCGCGCCCGCCGGGGATTACGGGACAGCCCTCAGCTGTTGCCGCCGGTGAAGTAGTTCTGCAGTCCCGGCACCGTGAGCGTACCGCCGAACTGGCCGGCCTGGGTCACCTTGACCTTGGTGAAGAAGGCGAACGGAACGTTCAGCGGCGGCGGGGACTGCGGGCTGAACGTGACCGGGATGAGGCCGAAGAGATTGCCCTTCAGCTCCTCCGTGTACATGGTCACCGTGCCGTCGCGGATGGTGGACGTGGAGCCCTTGCGCGCCTCGACGTGGGCCGTGGTTCCGTTCGGGCCGACCGTCTTCTGGTGGAGGTCCTTGATGTCGATGGAGCTAGCGGTGAACTTCAGCACCTTCTTGATGGTGCCGTCGTACGTCTTCACCTCGACGATGCCCTTGTAATCCAGCCCGTTCAGGGTGAGCAGCGAACTGTCCAGGATCCACGGGTCGGTGGGGAGCAGCGGCAGGCCCGCCTCCAGATGGGCCGCGGCCAGTGCCTTCGGGTCGGCGGTCGGGCAGGGGAAGCGCGGCTTGGCGCCGTCCGGGATGTCCTCGTCCTTCTTGGCGTCGAGTCCCTTGACGCTGTCGTCGAGTTCCTCGACCGGCGCCCCGGCCTTCTCCGCGGCCTCACGGATGGCGGCGTTCCTGTCGCTGGTCCCCTTTGCCGTGTCCGCGGGGTCCGTGGACTTCTTCGCCGGGTCCGCAGGCTTCCCTCCGGGCTCGGCGGAGTCGCTCGGGGACGGCTTCGGGGACTCGGTGCCGGTGGACGGTGACGAGGACGGGGACGAGTCGGCGCTCTCCTCGTCCGGGACGCCGAACAGGTCCCTGAGCGCGTCGCCGACACCCAACGGATCGAGCGGGTTCTCCGACTTCGTGGGGGTGGGTGTGGCACTCGGCGTGACGGCCGGGGAATCGGCCGTACGCGCACCGGAGGCGGCCTCGGACCCGGCCCCGGTTTCCGTCCCGGCCCCGGGCTTCGCCCCGTCGCTCGCCGACGGGGTCGCCGAGGGCTTCGGCGCCTGGTCCTCGTTCTTGCCCCCGGAGTCGGTGGCGGACGGCGACGGGGACTTCGTCTCCGACCCGGACGGGGACGGCGACTCGCTCGGTCCGTCGGAGCGGGTCACGCAGGGGCCGGGCGCGAAGGGGATGTCCGAGTTGTCGTCGGCCAGTGCGAGCCGGGGCGTCAGCCCCATGCCCACGAAGACGGCCGTCGGCATCGCGGCGAGCGCGAAAGCCTTGCCCGCGGGGATGTGCAGCTTCGTCAGCAGCGACTTCCTGGGGGCCGCGTGGCGCGGTCCGGTTCTCGTCCGGTGGTCCTCCCCGGTCGAGTTCAGCTGTGTCTCGTCACCCCGCACGATGCCTCCCGCCGTCGGCCTCGACCATCGCGTCGTCGTCGTGTTCCGGCTTCCGCTGCGGCAGCACCGCCGCCTTGCGGAGGTCCGGTCCGGGCTCCCGTATCGCCGTGCCGGCGTCCTCGAACTCCCCGTCCCGCATGCCGGTTTCCGGGCCTTCGGGCTCTGGCTCCCCGGGGGCCCAGGAGACGGAGAGCGCGCCGCCGAGCAGGGCGAACAGGAAGCCGATCAGGAAGCCTCCGATGTTGGCCACGGGTATGGAGACCAGCGCCAGAAGGATCGTGGCGATTCCGGCGAACACTCTCACGATGTGGTGGAACCACATGGTGAGGCCCAGCGTGACCAGCAGGACGCCGATGATCAGTGATCCCGCGCCGGCCGTCGTGGACATCGTCAGGGTGACGTTGCCGAGGTGCATGTTGGCGTACGGGAAGTACGCGATGGGCAGTCCGCCCATCATGGTGAACAGGCCCGCCCAGAACGGCCGGTTACCCCGCCAGGTGCGGAATTCGCGCCGGAAGACACGGAGAAAGTGCTCGTTCTGCCCTGTGGATTCGGGGCTCATGGAAAACAGCTCCCTGGAACCGGTACTGCTGTGAGAAGAGAAGGAACAGGTGGCCGGAGATCCCTCGCAGGCGCCCCGGCCACCCGGGCATATGCCCTAGTAGCAAGGCTTGTTGCCCGACTTCAACCGCAGGCTCAGGTCGGTGAGCTTGAAGGTTCCGGCGGTGGTCGCCCACGCCGTCTGCCTCACGTTGCTCAGCTTGGCCTCCTCGGCACGCTGCGCGAAGCCGTTCGGATTGACCTTCTTCTCGGTACCGGGCTGGATGCCCGGCTTGCCGACGTCGCCCGCCGCCACACCGATGTCGATGTTCCTGAACTCGGCGTCCGCGTCGAGCTGGGCGATGTCCAGGTACAGGTTGGTCGCCTCGACCGGCCTGTCCGGGTCCGTACCCGCCGACAGCCGCAGCGTGACGGTGCCGAGACCGAACGGAAGGTTCGGAGTGACCACCGACTGGCACATGTTGGTGATCGTGGCATCACTGAAGCCGGAGACGGCGACGGCGTGCGCCGCGTCCTTGCCGTCGAGGGTCTTGCCGGTGGCCACGGAGCCGTACTGCACGAAGTTGTGACCGACGAGGGTCTGCGCGCGGACCTTGAACTCCTGGCCGGACACGCTGAACGACGCCGCCAGGGCGCCCTGCGCGAGACCGACCCCCACTGCGGCGGTCGCGGCGACGCTCGGCACCATGACCAGAGCGAAGCGCTTCCATCTCGTGCCGCCACGAACCTGGGAACTCATTCTCTTTCCTCCTTCTCGGACGTACATCTCCGGTACGGGCCGGGCCCGTCCTGGGATGGGAGAAGTGCTACGTCCTCGGTAAGGAGAGCGCCCGCGTGCGGAGGCGGGAACCGCGCCCGAATCACCGGCGATCACCCCCGAGCGACAACCACCGGCCGCGCAGTCGCGCGGCCCGGTCGGACAGGCCCTGCCGGACGGCAGGAACCCCCCTGTCCGGAGCCGGTGTCACTGCCACCGGCCCGCTCGGTGGGGACCCAACGGAGCCACCGCACCGGCTGGCGGCCGGGCTTGGCGTCATTGGACCGAGCGTGGCCGATCGTGGTGCATTCCCGCCCGCCGCACAAGGGGTTCGTTACTCACTGGTAATGGCGCGGTGAACAGGGCGCGACAGCGTGGTACCGCCCGGCCACACAGGGTGGCATCGGACGGAAGGGCGAAAGGGGAATTCAACCCCTTATCGGACAGAAACCAAGGGGTGATTTACTGCCAGTAACAGGCTGCCCCTTTATCAAGATTTGGTAAAGGGGGGCCGTCTCTTATCGCCCGTTCGCGAAAACGGCCGCGGTACCCGGGAGGGCACCGCGGCCGCGTTGTCACATCGGTACAAGGTCCGCGCCGCGACGGAACGGGACGCGCGTCGCGTCAGAACAGGACACGCGCAAGCGCCGTGCGCGCGGCGGTCACCCGCGGGTCGTCGGGGCCGATCACCTCGAAGAGCTCCAGCAGCCGGACCCGCGCCGCGTCCCGGTCGTCGCCGAAGGTGCGGCGCACCGTCTCGACCAGCCGCCCGAAGGCGTCCTCGACATGACCGCCCACCAGGTCCAGGTCGGCGGCGGCGAGTTGGGCGGCGATGTCGGCCGGCCGTTCGGCGGCGTCCTTGCGCACCTGCTGCGCGTCCATCTCCTTGACCCGGGAGAGCAGTTCGGCCTGGGCGAGGCCCAGCCTGGCCTCGGTGTTGGACGGGTCGTCGGCCAGGACGTTCCTGTACGCCCGCACGGCACCGGCGAAGTCGTTGGCGTCCAGGGCTCGCACGGCCGCTTCGAGCAGGGCGTCGTACGGACCGGCGGGGACCTCAGCCGGAGCCTGGTCGGCCGCTTCGGCGGCGTCCTGGTCGACCGTGATGCCGGTGAGGCCGAAGCGCTCCTCGCCGACCTGGATCAACTGGTCGAGCGTCTGGCGGATCTGGGCCTCGGGGGCCGCGCCCTGGAAGAGCGGGAGGGCCTGCCCGGCGACGACGGCGAAGACCGCCGGGATGCCCTGGATGCCGAACTGCTGCATCAGCATCTGGTTGGCGTCGACATCGATCTTGGCCAGCACGAAGCGGCCGTTGTACTCCTGGGCCAGACGCTCGAGCAACGGACCCAGCTGCTTGCACGGCTGGCACCACTCGGCCCAGAAGTCGAGGACGACCGGGACCTCGGTGGAGCGCTGGAGGACCTCGCGCTCGAAGCCCGCCTCATCGACATCGATCACCAGGGCGGACGGCGGTACGGTGCCCGCGTCCCCCTGCCGGGCGGCATCGGCGCGGGCCTGCTCCGCCTTGGCCTTGGCCTCACCGGCCGCCTTCACCGCGGCGAGGTCGACGACGCCGCTCATGGACATGTTCCTAGGCTGCATACGTACATCCTCCCCCCTCGGTGCGCCGATACGGAAAGCGATGGCCGAACCGCACCCGTCCGCGGTCCCGCCGGTGTGCGGGGTGGACGGCCGGACGCGGTCCGAGGGCCCCTGAATGGCCCGGTCGGCGCCGGGTCCCCACCCGGTGCCTGTGGCTGTCGCTCGGTCGTGGCGTCAGGAACGGCGTGACCGCCGCCTTACGCTACGACCCGTAGCGTAACTGCCCCGCCCCCCTCGCGCACAGGGGCGTCCGGTGATCTGTCTCACGGCGCTCGGGCCCGTCCGGTTCTGCTTACGACCTGGGGAGCAATAGGGAGCGGGCTCCCGACGCCCTGCGACTCCGCCTCCCGCGTCGTCGTCGGTCGCCGACGCTCCTTCCCCGAGCTCTCAGCTGCTTTCGAGCAGGGGAGGCCCCATCCGGCTCCCTCCTCCGCCTTGGATTCGAAGCCGCATGACGCCGCTCGCTGATCCACTCCCTATTGTTCCCCAGGTCGTTACTGACCGGTATGGTCGCGGCATGCTGAGCCGCAGCCGCCCCGAATCCCCACGAACGGGACGCCCGCGCAGCGTCGCGGCCGATGAAGCGATCCTGGAGGCGACCCGCGCCTCCCTGGTCGATCTCGGCTGGTCGAAGCTGACGATGGGGGACGTGGCGGCGCGGGCCGGGGTCGCCAAGACGACCCTGTACCGGCGGTGGGCGGGCAAGAACGAGCTGGTGGTGGACGCCGTCGCGGTCCTCTTCGACGAGCTGGAACTGCCCGACCTCGGCAGTCTGGCGGCCGATGTGCAGGCGGTGGTGCTCCAGTTCGCGGCACTGCTGGAGCGGCCCGAGACCCGGACCTCGCTGATGGCTGTGGTCGCGGAGTCGACCCGGGACGAGGCGCTGCGGACCCGGATCCGCGACTCGATCGTGAACCGGCAGAAGCGGCTGGTGCTCCAGGGCCGCCGACGGGCCCAGGAGCGGGGCGAGTTGCCCGTCGAGCAGGACGACGGCCCGGCGGGCCGGACCGCGGACCTGATCTTCGACGTGATCGCCGGGGCGGTCGTGCACCGGGCCCTGGTGAGCGCCGAGCCCATCGACGCGGAATGGGCCCACCGCTTCACCGTGCTGCTGCTCGGGGGGCTCGGCGCTGCCGCCAAGGCGTGAACCGCGCCCCGCTCCCCCGGGAGCCCGGACCGCCGGTCCCCTCGGAACACCGCGTGCGCGGGGCCGCGGACCACGCCGTGCACCGTGCGTGCCGGGTCCGGTCCCTCCCCACACCGCGTCCGCGTGCGCGGGGCCGCCGGTCGGGCCGCGCACCCATGTGCGGCCGGACCGGCGGTCTTCGCGTGCGAAGGGACCGGCGGACCTGCGTCAGAAGCCGGCCGGCTCCGTGTAGACGCCCCATTCGTCGCGCAGGGCCCCGCAGATCTCGCCGAGCGTGGCCTCGGCGCGTACCGCGTCGAGCATCGGCCCGATCATGTTGGAGCCGTCGCGGGCGGCGGTCAGCATCGCGTCCAGCGCCGCCTCGACCCGCGCGTCGTCGCGGGCGTCCTTGCGGGCGGCGAGCACCCGGACCTGCTCGCGCTCGACCTCGTGGCTGACGCGCAGGATCTCCAGGTCTCCGGTGACCGAGCCGTGGTGGACGTTGACGCCGACCACGCGCTTGTCGCCCTTCTCCAGCGCCTGCTGGTAGCGGAAGGCGGACTCGGCGATCTCGCCGGTGAACCAGCCGTCCTCGATTCCGCGCAGGATCCCGGAGGTGATGGGCCCGATGGGGTGCTCTCCGTCGGGGTGGGCCCGCGTGCCGCGCTCCTTGATCTGGTCGAAGATCTTCTCGGCGTCGGCCTCGATGCGGTCGGTGAGCTGCTCGACGTACCAGGAACCGCCCAGCGGGTCGGCCACGTTGGCGACGCCGGTCTCCTCCATGAGCACCTGCTGGGTGCGCAGCGCGATCTCGGCGGCCTGCTCGGAGGGGAGCGCGAGGGTCTCGTCGAGGGCGTTGGTGTGCAGCGAGTTGGTGCCGCCGAGGACCGCGGAGAGCGCCTCGACCGCGGTCCGTACGACGTTGTTGTACGGCTGCTGCGCGGTGAGCGAGACACCGGCGGTCTGGGTGTGGAAGCGGAGCCACTGCGCCTTGTCGGTCTTCGCCCCGTAGGTCTCCTTCATCCAGCGGGCCCAGATCCGGCGGGCCGCGCGGAACTTGGCGATCTCCTCGAAGAAGTCGACGTGCGCGTCGAAGAAGAAGGACAGCCCGGGGGCGAAGGTGTCGACGTCCAGCCCTCGCGAGAGGCCCAGCTCCACGTACCCGAAGCCGTCGGCCAGGGTGTACGCGAGCTCCTGTGCGGCCGTCGCACCGGCCTCGCGGATGTGGTAGCCGGAGACGGAGAGCGGCTTGTAGGCGGGGATCCCGCGGGCGCAGTGCTCCATGAGGTCGCCGATGAGGCGCAGGTGGGGCTCGGGCTGGAAGAGCCACTCCTTCTGCGCGATGTACTCCTTGAAGATGTCCGTCTGGAGCGTGCCGTTGAGGACGGACGGATCGACACCCTGACGTTCGGCGGCGACCAGGTACATGCAGAAGACCGGGACGGCGGGTCCGCTGATGGTCATGGACGTCGTGACGTCGCCGAGCGGGATGTCCCGGAACAGGACCTCCATGTCCGCCGCGGAGTCGATGGCCACCCCGCAGTGCCCGACCTCGCCGAGCGAGCGGGGGTCGTCGGAGTCGCGGCCCATCAGCGTCGGCATGTCGAACGCGACGCTCAGCCCGCCGCCGCCCGCGGCGAGGATCATCTTGTAGCGCTCGTTGGTCTGCTCCGCGTTGCCGAAACCGGCGAACTGGCGGATCGTCCAGGTGCGCCCCCGGTAGCCGGTCGGGTGAAGCCCTCGGGTGAAGGGGTACTCACCGGGCCAGCCGATCCGCTCGAAGCCCTCGTACGCGTCCCCGGGGCGGGGGCCGTACACGGGGTCGACCGGGTCTCCCGAGAGCGTCGTGAAGTCCGCGTCACGCTTGCGGGCCTTGTCGTAACGGGCCTGCCAGCGGCGGCGGCCCTCCTCGATCGCGTCAGCGTCCATACCGTCGAATTTACTAGGACGTCCTAGTAAATGTCGATGGGGAACCGCCCGGTGCCTGGCACGGGGCGGTTCGGTGGGGTCGCGGGGGGGCGGGCCGCGACCCGTCGGTTCAGGCCTTGGCCGTCGCCGGCGAGGCGTCGGCGATCAGCGGCTCGACCTCGCGGACGACCTTGCGCTCGACGAAGAACGCGGCCGTCGGGATGGTGCCGGAGATCAGTACCCAGAGCAGCTTGCCGACCGGCCACTTCGCCTTGGAACCGAGGTCGAAGGCGAAGACCAGGTAGATGATGTAGAGGACGCCGTGGATCTGGGAGACGACGAGCGTCAGGCCCTCGCCCGTGTCGAAGCCGTACTTGAAGACCATGCAGGTGCAGAGCACCAGCAACATGACAGCGGTGACGTAGGCCATCACCCGGTACCGGGTCAGCACACTGCGTTTCATGGCATCGAGCGTAACCGGACGCCTGTGGCGATCTTGCAGCGGGCCGGGGTACCGGAACACCCTCGTACGGTTTCCCCGAGGCCCCGGACCGGGGCCTCCCCACGGCTCCTCGGAGCCCCGTTCCAAGGCCCTCTCACGGTTCCCGGAAGCCCCCGTCCGGGACCGTCCTACGGCTCCTCGAAGTCATGGGCCGCGATCCGCAAAGGCCGCAGCATGGCGAAGATCTCCGCGCACTCCTCGGCGTCGTAGACCCCGAGCCCGAACTCCATGTCGACCAGGTCCTTGGTCGCCGCCTCGACGACCTCGCGGCCCTTGTCGGTGATGGAGGCGAGGGTGCCCCGGCCGTCGTTCGGGTTGGGCCGCTTGTCCACCAGGCCGGAGCGCACCAGCCGGTCCACGGTGTTCGTGACGGACGTGGGGTGGACCATGAGCCGCTCCCCGATCTTGGACATGGGCAGCTCGCCCGCCTTGGAGAAGGCCAGCAGCACCAGCGCCTCGTACCGGGCGAAGGTCAGCCCGTACGGCTTGACCACGGCGTCGACCTCGGCGAGCAGGATCTGCTGCGCGCGCATGATCGAGGTGATCGCGGCCATCGAGGGCACCGGCCCCCAGCGCTGCTGCCAGATCTCGTCGGCGCGGGCGATGGGATCGAAGGGGAGACTGAGCGGCTTCGGCACGCAACCGACCTTACCCACTGGTCATATGGTGGTCAGCCTCGTCTCGGACTTCGGTCGGGGCTCCGTCTCGGAGTTCGGTCGCGGTGCCGTCCCGGACTTCGGCCGCGGCCGCCTCCCGGACTTCAGTCGTGACCGCGTCCCGGGGCTCGGGCGGGACCGCGTCCCGGGGCTCGGCCGGGTCGTGGCCGGCGGGGGCGGTCCTCCGGGCCTCCCGTACGAGCGGCAGCAGACACAGCACGCCGAGTGCTCCCGCCCCGGCGACCACGTGATGCACGGGGAAGAACTCGGCGGCGAGCCCGGCGAGGGCCATGCCGACGCCCTGGAGCGTCATCATCCCGGCGGTGAGCACGGTCATGGCCCGGCCGCGCAGCGACTCCGGTACGGCCGCGACGAACCACTTGTCCAGGCCGATGACGTACGCCCCGCCGACTCCCGCCAGCGCCAGAACGACCGCGGCCGGGGCCACTCCGGGGCGCAACGCGTACAGCACCAGGGGCAGCAGCTGCAGGGCCGCGGCCGGCAGCACGATCGAGGAGCGCACCCGGGGCGACAGCGCGGTGCCCACGTACAGCTCCGCCGCGATCCGGCCGACCGGCATCGCGCACATCAGCAGCCCGAGCGCGGCCGACCCTACCCCGATCTCGTCCGCGTACGGGGCGGCGAGCGCCACGGGCGCGACGAGGAACAGCGGCGGCACCCAGAACAGCAGCATCAGGGCGCGGATCCGGCGGTTCCCGAGCAGGCCGCGGGCCCCGGTGAGCGACTCCTTGAGAAGCGTGCCGCCGCCCGCTTCGCCGCCCGCACCCGCCCTGGCCGGCCGGGCGCGGGTGCCGAAGCGGAGCAGCGCCGCCGAGCAGAGGAACGTCACGGCGGTGATGGTGATCGCGCCGCGCGGGGGCACCACGGCGAGCAGCATCCCGCCCGCGCCGAAGCCGATGAGCACGGCGCTCTGCGAGACGATCCGCAGCAGCGAGCGGCCGAGGACGTAGCGGTCGCCGTCGCCCAGGATCTCGGTGAGCGCGGCCATCCGCGTCCCGGTGAAGACCGGCGCCACCGCGGCGACCAGGCAGCGCAGGGCGAGCAGCCCGCCGACCGGGGTGCCCGGCAGCACCATCACCGCGACACACGCCGCGCACACCAGATCGCAGGTGACGAGGACCCTGCGGGCGGGATACCGGTCGGCGATCCCGGCGAGGAGCGTGCCCCCGACGAGGTACGGGAGGAAACCGAGCGCGAAGGTGAGGGCGCTGAGCAGGGGCGAGCCGGTGAGGCCGTACACCAGGACGGTGAGGGCGAGTTCGCTGACGACGACACCGAGGAGGGAGAGCAGATGCGCGGCGAAGACCGCCCGGAACTCCCGCACGGCGAAGACGGCACGGTAGCCGCGGGGGGTACGGCCGCCGTCCGGGGCGGGGGCTGCGGCCGGGGCGGGGGTGCGGGTCTCCGGCGGGGTACCGGCGGCCTGGCCCTCCCCCGCGACGGCGGGCCGGGGCTCGGACGGGGTGTGCGCCGCGCGGGGCCGCGCCGGCGTGCTCTCGATGCTTCTCGGCATGGACGCAGCCTGCGGGTCGGGGACCGCTCTCCCTAGACTTTCGGCCCACACCGAAAGTTCAGGGACACCTCACCCGAAGGCGGCACATGTCGTTCCAGTTGCACCTCGACGAGAGCGATCTGCTGCGCTGCCGGTTCGCGCTCTCGCCCCTCGGGGAGACGCAGGCCGCAGTACGCGTGCTGGCCCAGCCCTACCGGCACGGCTACCACCTGCCGTGGCTGCGGCTGATCCGGGAGGCGGCGGCCGGGCTCGACCTGGAGCCGCTGTGGCTGCTGATGCCCCGCAGCGGGCACTGCCCGGACTTCTTCAGCCCGCCGCCCGCCGATCCGGTTCCCTCCTTCGAGGAGGAGATCGCGGGGGTGCGGTCGCTCGATCCGCAGCTCGTCCGCCAGGACCTCGAACTGACGCTGGCGGGCCGTCCTGAGGCGCTGCGCTCCCCCACCGCGCAGGCGCTGCTCGCCGATCCCGCCCGCGCCCTGCGGGTCCTGACCGATCTGCTGGAACGGGCCTGGCGGGTGCTGGTCGAGCCGCACTGGCCGCGGCTGCGCGCCCTGCTGGAGGCGGACATCGCCTATCACTCGCGCCGACTCGCGGCGGTCGGCTTCGAACGGCTGCTGGGGGAGCTGAGCCCCCAACTGAGCTGGTCGGAGTCGACGCTCACCATCGTCGGGATCCAGGGACGGCACAGCCGGGTACTGGGCGGGCAGGGGCTCGTCCTGATCCCGAGCGTCTTCTCCTGGCCGGACGCGGTGAGCGGCTTCGAACCGCCGTGGCAGCCGGCGATCATCTATCCGGCGCGCGGGATCGGAGGGCTGTGGACGCGCTCCGCCGACCGCACCCCGCAGGCGCTCGCGCGGCTGCTCGGCCGAGGACGGGCCGAGGTCCTCTGCGCGCTCGACGAACCGGCCGGGACGAGTGCGCTCGCCCACCGGCTGGGCCTCGCGCTCTCCTCCGTTTCGGAGCATCTGTCGGTGCTGCGCGGGGCGGGACTGCTCACGTCGCGGCGGTACGGCCACCAGGTGCTGTACGAGCGGACCCCACTCGGGATCGCCCTGGCCGCGCCGGACGGCCACGACGGGCGGGAATGACGAGGAACCCCCGGCGGCCAGGGGTTCCTCAAGTTCACGCACGCCGTGCGGCTACGCGCGGGCGCACACCTCGGCGCGGGGACACGCCCTCGCGCGGGCGCACTGCCGGCGTGGGAACGCTGCCTCGCGCGGACGCGCGCCTCCGCGAAGCCGCAGTGCGTGCGCCGTACGGCGGGGTCAGCCCTCCGAGAGGTACCGCTCGACGGTCTCCACCTTGGACGTCAGGCCGTCGGTGACACCCGGGCGGATGTCGGCCTTCAGCACCAGGGAGACCCGTCCGGCGCGGGCCTCGACGGCGGCGACGGCGCGCTTGACGACGTCCATGACCTCGTCCCACTCGCCCTCGACGCAGGTGAACATGGCGTCCGTGCGGTTGGGCAGTCCGGACTCACGGACGACCCTGACGGCATCGGCGACGTACTCGCCGACGTCCTCGCCGACACCCAGCGGGCTGACCGAGAACGCGACGATCACGCGCCCACCACTCCCTCCCGGCGGGCCCGGGCAGCGATGACGCCGTCGGCCTCGTAGCGCTTGAGCAGCTTGTCCCCGTACAGCCCGCCGAACGGCAGCAGCGCGAGCAGGAAGAAGAGCGCGACCCGCTTCAACGGCCACTTGGTCTTGGACCAGACGTCGAGCAGCAGCACGGCGTAGATCACGAAGAGCACACCGTGCACGATGCCGAGCGGCATCATCAGGAAGTCGATGTCCGAGACCCGGCTGAGGATCGAGCCAAAGATGATCAGCGCCGGGAAGGAGAGCGCTTCGGGGATCGAGATGAGGCGCAGCCGGTGCAGGGCGGTAGCGGTCTTGATGTCCACGAGGGCACCTTCGGTGGGAGGGTCGTGACAGCTTGTGAACGAGGGCACAAACGCCCCCCATTGTGGCATCGGCGCGGGCGGTCTCCGGCGCCGGGGGCGTATGTCCCCGGTCACGCGCGCGCACGCGGGGGTCGCGTCCGTCCTCGTGCGCGTCCGGCGTGCGCCCGAGGCGATTCGGTCCCGGGTCCGTGCGGATTCGGTACCAGATGTGCATCAGGGGTGATTCAGGGGCACTGTTCGGCCTCCGGGCCCTGTCCGGGCCGGGATGCTGCGGATACGGTCGGGCGGGTGGCGATGTTCCGACTCCAAGGCAGCAGAACTCTGGCCGTCGACCTGAACGGCGACGCCGTCAAGGCCAAGAACGGTTCGATGGTCGCGTACGACGGCCGGATGACGTTCAAGAAGATGACCGGCGGCGGCGACGGGCTGCGCGGCATGGTGACGCGCCGGCTGACCGGTGAGCAGATGTCCGTGATGCAGGTGACGGGCAAGGGCACCTGCTACTTCGCCGACCGCGCGAGCGAGATCAGCCTGGTCTCCCTGCACGGCGACAAGCTCTGGGTCGAGGCGAGCAATCTGCTCTGCACCGACGCCGGGCTGCGCACCGGCACCACCTTCACCGGCCTGCGCGGCGGGGCGAGCGGCAACGGGCTGTTCACCACGACCGTCGAGGGCACCGGTCAGGTGGCGATCGTGTCGGACGGCGCGGCCGTGGGGCTGCGGGTCTCACCGCAGTACCCGCTGTTCGTCGACCCCGGTGCCTACATCGCCCACCAGGGGGATCTGCGGCAGCACCTCCAGTCCGGGGTGAACTTCCGGACGCTGATCGGCGAGGGCTCGGGCGAGGCGTTCCAGATGAGGTTCGAGGGCGAGGGGATCGTGTACGTCCAGCCCAGCGAGCGCAACACCCTGGGGGGCGAACTCTGATGCCGTTCCGTGAGATCAACGCGAAGATGGTCGAGGCGACGGTGGTTCCCGGCCAGAAGCTGTACAGCCAGCGGGGCGCGATGCTCGCCTACCGCGGCGAGGTGTCGTTCACCCCGAACATCCAGGGTGGCCAGGGCGGGATGCTGTCGATGATCGGCCGCCGGGTGGCGGGCGAGGCGACCCCGCTGATGGCGGTCGAGGGGAACGGCACGGTGATGTTCGGCCACGGCGGCCATCACGTCCAGGTGATCGAGCTGTCCGGGGACACCCTGTACGTCGAGGCCGACCGGCTGCTCGCCTTCGACGGCTCGCTCCAGCAGTCCACCATGTTCATGGGCTCGCAGGGCGGGGTGATGGGCATGGTGCGCGGCCAGGTGACCGGCCAGGGACTGTTCACCACGACGCTGACCGGTCATGGGGCGGTCGCCGTGATGGCCCACGGCGGGGTGATCGAGCTGCCGATCACCCCGGGCGACGAGGTGCACGTGGACCCGCAGGCGTACGTCGCGCACCACGGCGATGTGCGCAACAAGCTCTCCGCAGCGCTCGGCTGGCGCGAAATGGTGGGGCGCGGCTCCGGCGAGGCGTTCCAGCTGGAGCTGAGCGGCAGCGGCACGGTGTATGTCCAGGCATCGGAGGAGAAGCTGTGAGCACGCCCGTCGTCTTCGACCCGATGACGCTGCCCTCGGACGACAACGTCAACGCGTACACGTTCTGCGTGGAACTGGCCGGGAGCCAGTGGTTCCTGCAGAAGGGCAAGATGATCGCCTACTACGGGCGGATCGCGTTCGACGGCGTCGGCCACGGCCGCTTCGAGCGGCTGCTGCGGACGAGCTTTCATTCGCCGCTGCACGCGAGCGACTGGGTGGTGGCGGAGGGCAGCGGCAAGATGCTGCTCGCGGACCGGGCGTTCGACGTGAACTCGTACGACCTGGAGGACGGGAACCTGACGATCCGTTCGGGCAACCTGCTGGCGTTCCAGCCGTCCCTGGCGCTCAAGCAGTCGATCGTGCCGGGGTTCCTGACGCTGATCGGCACGGGGAAGTTCGTGGCCGCGTCCAACGGTCCGGTGGTCTTCATGGAGCCGCCGCTCCGGGTCGACCCGCAGGCACTGGTGGGCTGGGCGGACTGCCCCTCGCCGTGCCACCACTACGACCACGGGTATCTGACGGGCGTGCTGGGCGGTCTGCGGGCGCTGACCGGGATCGGCGGCACCTCGGGCGAGGAGCACCAGTTCGAGTTCGTCGGCGCGGGTACGGTCCTGCTCCAGTCGTCCGAGGCGCTGCTGCCCGACCGGCCGACGGACGGGACACCGCCCCAGCCGGGAGTGCCGGGCGGCTCGGGTCAACCCGGCGCCTCGCACCGTCCGTCCGGTCAGCTCGGGGACCTCCAGCGTCGCTTCGGTTGGTGAACGGTAGCCTGCGCACTGTGACGCCGGGCGCCCGCACCCCGCGCTCCGAGCCTTGTTCGCGCCCGTACCACGGACGCCGCACCTTCATTTCGTCCGTCTTTCAACTTCTTAGGTAGAATCGTCATATGGAGACCGAGACCGAGACCGCCCCCCGCTGGCTGAACAACGCGGAGCAGTGCGCCTGGCGCACCCATCTGGAGGTCAGCAGACTGCTGATGCACCAGCTCGAGAAGGACCTCCAGCCCTTCGGCCTGACCATGAACGACTACGAGATCCTGGTCAACCTCTCGGAGTCGGAGGGTCAGCGCATGCGCATGAGCGACCTCGCCACGGCGACGCTGCAGTCCAAGAGCAGGCTCTCGCACCAGATCACCCGCATGGAGAACGCGGGCCTGGTCCGCCGGGAGAACTGCGAGTCCGACCGGCGCGGACTGTACGGCGTCCTCACCGAGCACGGTGCGGAGACCATGCGGAAGGTGGCGCCGCACCACGTGGCGTCGGTGCGCAGGCACTTCATGGACCTGCTGACGCCGGAGGCGCTGGACGACCTGCACACGGCACTGACCCCGGTGGCCGAGCATCTGCGCGGCCGACGCGGAAAGATCTGACCGCGCCGGAAGGACCCGACCGCGGGCGATACGACCGCGTCGGCGACGTGACCCCGCGGGCCGCACGGCCCCTCGGACGGGACGACCCGCGCACGGCGTGACCTCGCGAGCGGCACGATCCCGCGGACGAGGTGGCGCCCACGGCATGGGGGTGAGGGCAGGCCGTCCGGCTCGGTCGGCAGCCGGCAGCCGCAGCCCGAAGCACGCGCCGCTCTCCGCGGCGTCGCCCACCGTCAGCCGGCCACCGTGCCGTACGGCGACATCACGCGCGACGGCCGGACCCAGCCCGGCGCCGCCCTCGTCCCGGCTACGGGCGTCGTCGAGGCGTACGAAGCGTTCGAATACCCGTTCACGCTCGTTCGGCGGTACCCCCGCCCCGTCGTCGGTGACCGCGACGGCGACCCGCCGCGCTCCCGACGAGCAGCACCGGCAGCCCGGCCTGCATCGCGGTGCGCACGCTGCCGACCGCCTCCCGCTCGGCCGCCGGCGGGGCACCCGCGTGGACATCGGGGGCGCCACGGCCGCCGCCGTGAAGGCCGTCCCCGGCACGGTCACCGAGGCCGAGCCGCACGAGGAGGACGGCACGGTCGTCCGGGATCTCGACGTGTACGGCTCCGACGGCAGGTGGCACGCCCCGGGCGGCCTCCGTTCAGGCCTCGGTGAGCCCCGCCACCAGTTCGTCCGCCGCCGCGTACGGATCGAGGCTCCCCGCCACGATGCGTTCCGCGAGCGCGCCGAGGTGGCGGTCGCCGTGCAGGTCGCCGATGCGCTCGCGCAGTCGCGTGACGGCGATGGTCTCGACCTCGCGGGCCGCGCGGGCCGTGCGCCGTTCGCCGAGGACGCCGCGCTCCTCCATCCACGCCCGGTGCTTCTCCAGCGCCTCGACGACCTCGTCGATCCCCTCGCCCCGGGCCGCTACCGTCTTCACGATCGGCGGGCGCCAGTCGCCGGGACCGCGGGCCTCGCCCAGGCCCAGCATGTGGTTGAGCTCGCGCGCGGTGGCGTCCGCCCCGTCCCGGTCGGCCTTGTTGACCACGTACACGTCGCCGATCTCCAGGATTCCGGCCTTCGCCGCCTGGATGCCGTCGCCCATGCCGGGGGCCAGCAGGACGACGGAGGTGTCCGCCTGGGAGGCGATCTCCACCTCCGACTGGCCGACGCCGACCGTCTCCACCAGGACCACGTCGCAGCCCGCCGCGTCCAGCACCCGGATCGCCTGCGGCGCCGCCCAGGCGAGGCCGCCCAGATGCCCGCGGGTGGCCATGGAACGGATGTAGACGCCCGGGTCGGAGGCGTGCTCCGACATCCGCACCCGGTCGCCCAGGAGCGCCCCGCCGGAGAACGGCGAGGACGGGTCGACGGCCAGGACGCCGACCCGCTTGCCGGCCCGCCGGTACGCCGAGACCAGCGCCGACGTCGATGTCGACTTGCCGACACCGGGCGAGCCGGTCAGGCCGACCACGTACGCGTTGCCCGTCAGCGGCGCCAGGGCCGCCATCACCTCGCGCAGCTGCGGCGACGCCCCCTCGACCAGGGAGATGAGCCGGGCCACGGCCCTCGGCCTGCCGGCCCGGGCCTGCTCGACCAGGGTGGGGACGTCCACCATCACCGCTCCGTTCACTCGCGCGTGCTCCACGTGTACTACGTACGGCCCACCCGGGCCGTTCCCGGGCCCGGACGTATGGTCCGGACCCGCTCGCGTGCGTACGGTCCGTCCCCGGACGCGGACGTACGGTCCCGTCCCCGGGCGACGACCCGCCGCGGCCTACTTCTTCGGGACGCGGACGATCAGCGCGTCGCCCTGGCCGCCGCCGCCGCACAGCGCCGCCGCGCCGACGCCGCCGCCGCGCCGCTTCAGCTCCAGTGCCAGGTGCAGCACCAGCCGGGCACCGGACATGCCGATCGGGTGACCGAGCGCGATGGCACCGCCGTTGACGTTGACCTTGTCCGAGGTGACGCCGAGGTCCTTCATGGACTGGACGGCGACCGCCGCGAACGCCTCGTTGATCTCGATCAGGTCGAGGTCCTCGACCTGGATGCCCTCCTTCTTCAGGGCGTGCAGGATCGCGTTGGACGGCTGCGACTGGAGCGAGTTGTCGGGGCCCGCCACATTGCCGTGGGCGCCGATCTCCGCGATCCACTCCAGGCCCAGCTCCTCGGCCTTGGCCCTGCTCATGACGACGACGGCCGCGGCGCCGTCGGAGATCTGCGAGGAGGTGCCCGCGGTGATCGTGCCGTCCTTGGTGAAGGCCGGGCGCAGCCGGGCGAGGGACTCGACGGTCGTCTCCGCGCGGATGCCCTCGTCCTTGGCGAAGAGGACCGGGTCGCCCTTGCGCTGCGGGATCTCGACCGGGGTGATCTCGGCCTCGAAGACGCCGTTCTTCTGGGCGGCGGCGGCGCGCTGGTGGGAGAGTGCGCCGATCTCGTCCTGGGCGGCACGGGTCAGCCCCAGACGGGTGTTGTGCTTCTCCGTGGACTCGCCCATCGGGATGTTCTCGTAGGCGTCGGTCAGACCGTCGTACGCCATGGAGTCGAGCATCTCGACGGCACCGTACTTGTGGCCCTCGCGGGACTTCGGGAGCAGGTGCGGGGCGTTGGTCATCGACTCCTGGCCGCCCGCGACGACGACGTCGAACTCGCCGGCGCGGATCAGCTGGTCGGCCAGCGCGATCGCGTCGAGTCCGGACAGGCACACCTTGTTGACGGTGAGCGCGGGGACGTTCATCGGGATGCCCGCCTTGACGGCGGCCTGGCGCGCCGGCATCTGCCCCGCCCCGGCCTGGAGCACCTGGCCCATGATCACGTACTCGACCTGGTCGCCACCGATGCCGGCCCGGTCCAGCGCGGCCTTGATGGCGATGCCGCCGAGGTCGGCCCCGGAGAAGCTCTTCAGGGAGCCGAGGAGGCGGCCCATGGGCGTACGCGCGCCCGCGACGATCACTGAGGTGGTACCGGTCGTTCCTGACATGAGCCGCAGCCCCTTGGGGTGAGATGTGAACGAGGGTTTACTCGAATGTACTGAGCGGTACTCCGCCCGTCATCCGGCAACGGGTGTGACGGCGCGCACGTTGCGTAACCATCGGTGGAGCGCTGCACTGGTTCCATGCTGACGCGAATCGACCACATCGGGATCGCCTGTTCCGACCTCGACAGGACCATCGATTTCTATCGGACGACCTACGGGTTCGAGGTGTTCCACATCGAGGTCAACGAGGAGCAGGGTGTGCGCGAGGCCATGCTCAAGATCAACGATACGTCCGACGGCGGCGCTTCGTACCTCCAGCTCCTGGAGCCGATCCGGGAGGACTCCCCGGTCGGCAAGTGGATGGCGAAGAACGGCGAGGGCGTCCATCACATCGCTTTCGGCACCGCGGACGTCGACGCCGACGCCGCGGAGATCCGGGAGAAGGGCGTCAGGGTGCTCTACGACGAGCCGCGGACCGGGTCGATGGGGTCCCGGATCACCTTCCTGCACCCCAAGGACTGCCACGGTGTCCTGACCGAACTGGTCACGTCCGCAGCGGAGCACTGACCTCCGGATACCCGGCCCGGTAGAGTGGGCTGTTCCGGGCCGGGGCCGGGTCGGGGCCGCGGCGCGTCCCCAGCCGTTGATCTGTCACCATTCCCCGGGAGACCGTTCACCGGCGAACGGTACTCGTAGGAGAGTTGCGACCATGGGACGGATGGGACCGCGCAGTGCGGGGCTACGAACGCCAGGAGAGCCACCGAGCTGACGACGACCATCTCTCGCGGTTCGAAGCCGAGATGGACCGGCTGAAGACCGACCGGGAGAAGGCCGTCCAGCACGCCGAGGACCTCGGTTACCAGGTCGAGGTCTTGCGCGCCAAGCTGCACGAGGCTCGGCGCAATCTCGCGAACCGTCCCGCGTACGACAACGCGGACGTCGGTTACCAGGCCGAGCAGTTGCTCCGGAACGCGCAGGTCCAGGCCGAGCAGCTGCGCACCGACGCCGAGCGGGAGCTGCGCGAGGCACGTGCGCAGACGCAGCGGATCCTTCAGGAGCACGCCGAGCATCAGGCGCGGCTCCAGGCCGAGTTGCACAACGAGGCCGTGCAGCGTCGCCAGCAGCTCGACCAGGAGCTGGCCGAACGCCGCCGTACGGTCGAGTCCCACGTCAACGAGAACGTCTCCTGGGCCGAGCAGCTGAGGGCCCGGACGGAGTCGCAGGCGCGTCGGCTGCTGGAGGAGTCCCGGGCCGAGGCCGAACAGGCGTTGGCGGCGGCGCGGGCGGAGACCGGCCGGCTGGCGGAGGAGACCCGGCAGCGGCTCGGGGCCGAGGCCGAGGCGGCCCGCGCCGAGGCCGAGGCGCTGCTTCTGCGCGCCCGCAAGGACGCCGAGCGGCTGCTGAGCACCGCCTCCGCGCAGGCGCAGGAGGCGACCAGCCACGCCGAGCAGCTGCGATCGTCGACGACCGCCGAGACCGAGCAGGCGCGGCAGCAGACCGCGGAACTGACCCGGGCCGCCGAGCAACGCATGCAGGAGGCCGGGACCCGGCTGCGCGAGGCCCGGCTGGAGGCCGAGAAGGTCACCTCCGAGGCGAAGGAGGCGGCCGTCAAGCGGCTGGCCGCCGCCGAGTCGGACAACGAGCAGCGCACGCGCACGGCCAGGTCGGAGATCGCCCGGCTGGTCGGCGAGGCCACCAAGGAGGCCGAGACGCTCAAGGCGGAGGCCGAGCAGGCGCTCGCCGACGCCCGTGCCGAGGCGGAGCGGCTGAAGTCCGAGGCGGCCGAGAAGGCCCGTTCGGCCGCCGCCGAGGACGCCGCCGCCCAGCTCGCCAAGGCCGCCAGGTCCGCCGAGGAGGTGCTGACCAAGGCGTCCGAGGACGCGAAGTCCACCACCCGGGCGGCGAGCGAGGAGGCCGAGCGGATCCGCCGCGAGGCCGAGGCCGAGGCGGACCGGCTGCGCGACGAGGCCGCCGAGCAGGCCGACCAGCTCAAGGGCGCGGCCAAGGACGACACCAAGGAGTACCGGGCCAAGACGGTCGAGCTCCAGGAGGAGGCGCGCCGACTGCGCGGCGAGGCCGAGCAGCTGCGTTCCGAGGCGGTCGCCGAGGGCGAGCGGATCCGGGGTGAGGCCCGCCGCGAGGCCGTCCAGCAGATCGAGGAGGGCGCGAAGACCGCCGAGGAGCTGCTGGCGAAGGCCAAGAGCGACGCGGAGGAGCTGCGCGCCACCGCGAGCACGGAGAGCGAACGGGTCCGTACCGAGGCGTCCGAGCGTGCCGCCTCGCTGCGCAAGCAGGCCGAGGAGGCCCTGGAGCGCGCCCGCGCCGAGGCGGAGCAGCTGCGGACCGAGGCCGAGGAGCAGGCCGAGTCCACCACCACCGCGGCGGAGCGGGCGGCGGCGGAGCTGCGCGAGGAGACCGAGGGCGCCCTCGCGGCGCGGCAGGCGGAGGCGGCCGAGGAGCTGGCCCGGCTGCGGGCCGAGGCCGACACCAAGGTCACCGCCGCCGAGCAGGAGCTCACGGACGCGCGTGCCGAGGCGGAGCGCATCCGGCGCGAGACGAACGAGGAGTCCGAGCGGCTGCGCGCGGAGGCCGCCGAGCGGCTGCGGGCGCTGCGCGAGCAGGCGGAGGCGGAGGCGGAGCGGCTGCGCGACGAAGCCGCCGCGGACGCCTCGCAGGCACGGGCGGAGGGCGAGTCCACAGCCGTACGGCTGCGGTCGGAGGCCGCCGCGGAGGCGGAGCGGCTCAGGACCGAGGCCAAGGAGAGCGCCGACCGGCTGCGGTCGGAGGCCGCGGCCGCCGCCGAACGGGTGGAGGCGGAGGCCACCGAGGCCCTGGAGGCCGCGCGGGAGGAGGCCAACCGGCGTCGCCGGGAGGCGGAGGAGACCCTCGACTCGGCTCGTACCGAGGCGAACCGGGAACGCGAGCGGGCCCGCGAGCAGATCGAGGAACTGCTCGCCTCCGCCCGCAAGCGGGTCGAGGAGGCGCAGGCCGAGGCCCAGCGCCTGGTCGAGGAGGCGGACGGCCGGGCGACCGAGCTCGTCGCCGCGGCCGAGCAGTCCGCCCAGAAGGTGCGGGACGCGGTCGGCGGGCTCCACGAGCAGGCCGAGGAGGAGATCGCCGGGCTGCGCTCGGCCGCCGAGCACGCCGCGGAGCGGACGAGGTCCGAGGCTCAGGAGGAGGCGGACCGGGTCCGCACCGACGCGTACGCGGAACGCGACCGGGCCGGCGAGGACGCGGCCCGGATCCGTCAGGAGGCGCGGGAGGAGTCCGAGGCCGCGAAGGCGATGGCCGAGCGGACCGTCGCGGAGGCGATCGCCGAGTCCGAGCGGCTGCGCGCGGACGCCGCGGAGTACAGCCAGCGGATGCGTACCGAGGCGTCCGACTCGCTGGCGTCGGCCGAGCAGGACGCGGCGCGCAGCCGGGCCGAGGCCCGTGAGGACGCCAACCGGATGCGGTCCGAGGCCGCGGCCCAGGCCGACCGGCTGGTGGGCGAGGCGACGAGCGAGTCCGAGCGGCTGCGCACCGAGTCGACGCAGCAGGCCACCGAGCTCGTCGACACGGCCACCCAGCAGGCCACGCAGCTGGTCGAGGAGGCGACCGGACGGGCCACGCGGCTGGTCGACGACGCGACCCAGCAGGCCACGCTCCTCGTCGACGAGGCGAAGCAGCGGGCCCAGCGCGTGACCGGCGAGGCCGCGGACGAGGCGGAACGGCTGCGCACGGAGGCAGCGGCCACCGTCGCGTCGGCGCAGGAGCACGCGGCCCGTACCCGCGAGGAGGCGGAGCGGGTGCGCTCCGAGGCGGAGGCCGCGGCCGAGCGGATGCGGGGCGACGCCCGCGAGGAGGCGGACCGGCTGCTCGACGAGGCACGGGAGACGGCGGCGAAGCGCCGTGCCGACGCCGCCGAGCAGGCGGACCAGCTCGTCGAGAAGGCCCAGGAGGAGGCGCTGCGCACCGCCACGGAGGCGGAGAAGCAGGCCGACACGATGGTCGGCGCGGCCCGCAAGGAGGCCGTGCGGATCACCTCGGAGGCGACCGTGGAGGGCAACTCCCTGGTGGAGCGGGCCCGTACGGACGCCGACGAGCTGCTGGTCGGCGCGCGCCGGGACTCCACGGCGATCCGGGAACGGGCCGAGGAGCTCAGGGCCCGGATCGAGAGCGAGATCGAGGAGCTGCACGACCGGGCCCGGCGGGAGACCGCCGAGCAGATGAAGACGGCGGGCGAGCGCGTCGACAAGCTGATGAAGGCGGCGACCGAGCAGCGCGAGGACGCCGAGGCCAAGGCCAAGGAGCTGCTGGCGAACGCGAATTCGGAGGCGAGCAAGGTCCGGATCGCCGCGGTGAAGCGGGCCGAGTCGCTGCTGAAGGAGGCCGAGCAGAAGAAGGCGTCGCTGGTCCGCGAGGCCGAGAAGCTGCGGGCCGACGCCGAGGCCGAGGCCGAGCGCATGGTGGACGAGGGGAAGCGCGAACTCGACGTGCTGGTACGCCGGCGCGAGGACATCAACACCGAGATCTCACGCGTGCAGGACGTGCTGGAGGCCCTGGAGTCGTTCGAGACGCCGTCGAGCGGCAAGGGTTCGGGCGGTGGTTCCAACGGCGGTGTCAAGGCCGGTGCCTCCGCGGGCTCTCGCTCGAACGGCAAGTCGTCCGGCTAGGGCGTGTTTCGAAAGTAGCGTCGTCCGCCCGAAGGGCGGGGCCCACGGCGTCTGGTGCGGTGCATCGCAAGGCGGAGGGGGGGGGGGGGGGGGGCGGGGGGGGGGGGGGGCCCCCCCCCCCCCCCGACAACGTGGCGAGGCGCCGTGCCAGACACCGCGGGCCGGCGGGACTTTCGAAACACGCCCTAGGGCGTGTTTCGAAAGTCCCGCCGGGAGGAGCGTCGTCCGGTGGGTGCGATCGCAAGGTGGCCGGAAGCCCTTGGATGGTGCCTCCCCTGCTCGAACGAAGTCGAGAGCTCGGGGAAGAGCTACGTGGGCTTTCGGCCGACGCCGCGAGCGGAAGCCGCGCCGACATCACGTCATGTCCGCGCCGAGAAAGGGGAGTTCGAGCCCGCGGGTGGCAAGCGTTGCGGGGGGCCGGCCACTCAAAAGGGGCGTCATTCTCCAGATCAAACCTGCATCCACTCGATGACACGCCGTTCCGGCGCCTAGGATTCCCCCTAACACCTCACCGGTCTCTTCGACAGGAACCCCATGAGCGACCCTTCCTCCCCTTTCGGCTTCGAGCTCGTGCGACGCGGATACGACCGCGGTCAGGTGGACGACCGCATCACCAAGCTCGTCGCCGACCGTGATAGCGCCCTCGCCCGCATCACGTCTCTGGAAAAGCGCATCGAGGAGCTGCACCTCGAGACGCAGAACGCCCAGGCCCAGGTGACCGACGCGGAGCCGTCGTACGCCGGCCTCGGCGCGCGGGTGGAGAAGATCCTCCGCCTGGCCGAGGAGGAGGCGAAGGACCTGCGCGAGGAGGCCCGTCGCGCCGCCGAGCAGCACCGCGAGCTCGCCGAGTCGGCCGCCCAGCAGGTCCGCAACGACGCCGAGGCTTTCGCGGCCGACCGCAAGGCGAAGGCCGAGGACGAGGGCGTGGGCATCGTCGAGAAGGCCAAGGGCGAGGCCGGCACGCTGCGTGCGGAGGCCCAGAAGGACGCCGCGCAGAAGCGCGAGGAGGCGGACGCCCTCTTCGAGGAGACCCGCGCCAAGGCCGCCCAGGCCGCCGCGGACTTCGAGACCAACCTGGCCAAGCGCCGCGACCAGTCGGAGCGCGACCTCGCGTCCCGTCAGGCCAAGGCCGAGAAGCGCCTCGCCGAGATCGAGCACCGCGCCGAGCAGCTCCGCCTGGAGGCCGAGAAGCTCCGTACGGACGCCGAGCGCCGGGCCCGCCAGACGGTCGAGACCGCGCAGCGTCAGTCCGAGGACATCGTGGCCGACGCGAACGCGAAGGCCGACCGGATCCGCAGCGAATCGGAGCGCGAGCTGGCGGCGCTCACCAACCGCCGCGACTCGATCAACGCCCAGCTGACGAACGTCCGCGAGATGCTGGCGACGCTCACCGGTGCCGCGGTGGCCGCCGCGGGCTCCCCCTCCGACGAGGAGTCGTCCGGCCGCGGCGTCCCGGCCCAGCAGACCCGCTGATCCGTACGACCGCGACCGTATCCACGCGTACACCCTGACGCGCCCGGTTCCACCCCCTGTGGTGGCGCCGGGCGCGCGGCCGTTCTAGCGTGAACTCATGATCGAGCTCGATGGCCTCACCAAGCGCTTCGGGAGCAAGGTCGCCGTCGACCGGCTCTCGTTCCGGGTCCGCCCCGGGATGGTGACGGGTTTTCTGGGACCGAACGGGGCGGGCAAGTCGACCACGATGCGGATGATGCTCGGACTCGACAACCCGACGAGCGGTTCGGTGCGCATCGACGGCCGGCACTACCGCGACCTCGACGAACCCCTGAAGCACGTCGGCGCGCTGCTGGACGCCAAGTCGATGCACGGCGGGCGCAGCGCGTACAACAACCTGCTCTGTCTCGCGCAGAGCAACCGCATCCCGGCGAGCCGGGTCGCCGAGGTGCTGGAGACCGTCGGTCTGACCGCGGTCGCGAAGAAGAAGTCCAGGGGCTTCTCGCTCGGGATGGGCCAGCGGCTCGGCATCGCGTCGGCGCTGCTCGGCGACCCCCGGGTGCTGCTCTTCGACGAACCCGTCAACGGGCTCGACCCCGAGGGCATCCACTGGATCCGCAACCTGATGAAGGCGCTGGCCGCGGAGGGCCGGACCATCTTCGTCTCCTCGCACCTGATGAGCGAAATGGCACTCACCGCCGACCATTTGATCGTGATCGGCCAGGGTCGACTGCTCGCCGACACCTCGATGGCCGATTTCATCCAGCAGAACTCGCGGAGTTTCGTACGGCTGCGCTCCCCGGACCTGGAGCGGCTGCGGGACGTGCTGCACACGGAGGGGCTGGTCGCGGTCGAGGCGGGGAGCGGCGTGCTGGAGATCGACGGCACCACCACCGAGGTGCTGGGCGAGCTGGCCGCCCGGCACCGGATCGTGCTGCACGAGCTGAGCGCCCAGCGGGCCTCCCTGGAAGAGGCGTTCATGCGGATGACGGCGGACTCGGTGGAGTACCACGCGCACGCGGAGCCTGGCACGGCGCCTCCGCCCCCGGGCCCGCGCTGGGGCGAGCAGTACGACCGGCCGGCCGCCGCCGCACCCGGCCCCGCCGGTGCGATCGACGCCGATGGCACCGTCGACGCGACCGGCATCACGGGCACGACCGGCACCACGGGCATCACCACCGCCACAGGCACGACCGGCACCACGGGCATCACCACCGCCACGGGCACGACCGGCATCACCGCCACCACGGGCACGACCGGCACCACAGACATCACCGGCAAGGAGGTCTGACGACGATGGCATCGGTACCCGCGGTCCTGACCTCCGAATGGACCAAGATCCGTACGGTCTCGTCGACCGTCTGGACGCTCATCGCCGCGTTCGGCGTCACCGTCATGATGAGCGCGGCGATCTGCGCGCTGATGAACGCTCAGTTCGACAACCTTCCGCCCATGGAGCGGGCCACCTTCGACCCGACCCCGATCAGCTTCTCCGGTCTGACCCTCGGACAGCTCGCCATGGTCGTCTTCGGCGTCCTGGTGGTCGGTACGGAGTACAGCTCGGGCATGATCCGCACCTCGCTGGCGGCCGTGCCCCGGCGCGGCACGTTCCTGTTCAGCAAGATCGCGGTGGCCGGTGTGCTGGCGCTGGCGGTCGGCGTCGTCACCGCCTTCGTCTCGTTCTTCCTCGGTCAGGCCCTGCTCGGCGACCTCGGCACGACCATCGGTGCGCCCCATGTGCTGCGAGCGGTCATCGGCGGCGGGCTGTACATGGGCCTGATCGGGATCTTCTCCATGGGCGTGGCGACGATGCTGCGCAGCTCCATGCTGTCGCTGGGCATCCTGATGCCGTTCTTCTTCCTGATCTCCCAGATTTTGTCGGTGGTACCGGTCGCGAAGAAGGTCGCGCGCTACTTCCCCGACCAGGCCGGGCGCAAGATCATGCAGGTGGCTCCCGACGCCGTGAACGGCGACCCGAGCCCCTACGGACCGTGGGGCGGGCTCGGCATCCTGGTGGCCTGGGTGGCGGCGGCGCTGGTCGGCGGGTACCTCCTGCTGAGGAAGCGCGACGCGTGAACGACGGGCGAGGAGCCCGTACCCGGGGCGACACCGCCACGCCGGAGGCATGCCGTCCGGTCCCCCGCGAATCCGGTCCGCGCGGCCGGGCGGGCGCCACCCGTCGGAACGGCTTGGCCGCCACCGTCAAGGGCTGGATATCCTCATAACCCTTATGGGGGGTGCGCGGCCGGACGGCCCGGCCCCGACGACGGACAAGAGTCGATGGGGCTGAAGCATGATCGAGGCGGTCGGCCTGACCAAGCGCTACGGCGCTGTGACGGCCGTGCACAACCTTTCCTTCCAGGTGCGGCCCGGCACTGTCACCGGATTCCTCGGCCCCAACGGGTCGGGCAAGTCCACGACCATGCGCATGATGCTGGGCCTGGACCAACCGACCGCCGGTCATGTCACGATCGGCGGCCACCCCTTCCGGCACCTGCCGAACGCCCCGCGCCAGGTCGGTGCGCTGCTGGACGCGAAGGCGGTGCACGGCGGGCGCAGCGCCCGCAACCACCTCCTCTCGCTCGCCCAGCTGGCGGGCATCCCGGCCGCACGGGTCGACGAGGTACTCGGGGTCGTCGGCCTGCACGAGGTCGCGCGGAAGCGGACCAAGGGCTTCTCGCTCGGGATGGGCCAGCGGCTCGGAATCGCGGCGGCGCTGCTCGGCGACCCCCAGGTGCTGCTCTTCGACGAACCCGTCAACGGGCTCGACCCCGAGGGCATCCTCTGGGTGCGCAACCTGATGAAGACGCTGGCCGCGGAGGGCCGGACGGTCTTCGTCTCCAGCCACCTGATGAGTGAGATGGCCCTCACCGCCGATCACCTGATCGTGATCGGCCGGGGCCGGCTGCTCGCCGACATGAGCGTGAAGGACTTCATCGCCGCCAATTCCGCGGACTTCGCACGGGTGCGGGTCGCGGACGGCTCCCCGGGCCTGCGGGAGAAGCTCACCGCCTCGCTCATCGAGGCGGGCGGCCAGGTCCTGCCGGAGCCGGACGGGGCCCTGCGGATCACCGGACTGGCGCTGCCGGGGATCAGTGACGTGGCCCACGAGGCGGACGTCCGGCTGTGGGAGCTCTCGCCGCACCAGGCGTCGCTGGAGGAGGCGTACATGCGGATGACGCAGAGCGCCGTGGACTACCGTTCGACGGCGGACGAGAAGGCCGGGCTGCGCCAGCTGGTGCCGGACGACGGGTACGGGCCGCAGCAGCAGATCCCCGAGGTGCCGCAGCAGGGCTGGTACGCCCCGCCGCCGCCCGGAAAGGCCCCGTCCGCGACACCCGCCGAGGCCGTCGGCAGCACCGGGAACGCCGGGTTCGCGGCGGCCCCCGCGGACCCGACCAGGAGCGAGACCAGCGAGGAAGCCCGATGACGACACCGTCGACGCCGAACCCGCAGGCACCGGGCCTGCAGCACGCATCCCTCCCCCACGGGAACGGGCAGCAGGCACCGGCCGGTTACTACGCCTCTCCGATCCCCCTGCGGCCCGCCACCCTCACCGATGCGATCGCCTCCGAGTGGACCAAGATCCGCTCGGTGCGCTCCACGGTGTGGACGCTCGGCGTCATGCTCGCCCTGGTGCTCGGACTGGGCATGCTCGTGGTCGCCATGCTCACACTGACCGACTCCGATGTGGGCGACGTGCCGGAGCTCAGCTTCGGTTTCTTCGGGGTGCTCCTGGGCTCGATCTGCGTGATCACGCTCGGCGTGCTGACCGTCACGTCCGAGTACGGGACGGGCCTGATCCGGACGACGCTGACGGCCTGTCCCAGCCGTTCCCGCGTACTGACCGCCAAGGCGGTCGTCTTCTTCCTGCTCACCTTCGCCGTCACCACCGTGTCGGCCACCGCGGTCGCCGTGGTGCACGCGTCCCTGCTGCACGGCAAGGAGGCGCGCGTGGACGACTGGCTGCGCGCCACGATCGGCGTCGGCCTCTACATCGCGCTGCTGGGGCTGCTCTCCCTGGCCGTCGGCGCGCTCGTCCGGCATTCCGCCGGCGCCGTCACGATCATGATCGGCGTAGTGCTGCTGCCGCTGGTCCTGGGGATCTTCATGTTCTCGCGGTCCCTGGTCGGCCTGCGCGATGCATTCATCATGTACTCGATCCCCAGCCAGCTCAGCACGCTCTACGACACCTCGTTCACCGGCACCGGCCCCTCCGGCTGGGACTCTCTGTGGATCATGCTCGGGGTGACGGCCGTGGCGATGGGCGCCGCCTACGCGGTCCTGGAGCGCCGGGACGTGTGACCGGCCGACGGCCCAGAACGGCCGTGCGGAACGGGAGCCCGGGGCCCGCGGAGGGACGGGCCGGATCAGTAGCGGGGCGCGTTCCTGGACCGCTGCACCTGTGTGGTGCGGCGGTCCTTCGCGTTCCAGCACGCCTTGTGCCAGTGCCGACGGTCGTCGATGCCGCCGTACTCGGACCAGGCCACCAGGTGCGGGACGCCGGGCGGGATCTCCTGGTCGCAGCCGGGGCAGCGGTACCGCTTGCCGGCCGCGCTCGCGCCGCTCACCGGGCGCACCGACCACTCCTCTCCACGCCAGTCCTCGACGCGTCCGCCCCCGCCGTAGCGGATCCCCTCCTCCGCTCCTCGCTCGGGGAAACTCTCGCCGCCTCGGGGGCGGTTGCGGCGCGGGGACACGGGACACCTCACAGACGGGCCGACGGTTTTCCCTCAGCGTAGGGCCATTCGGCCGAGCCCTGCGCCCCATGTCGCGCAGGAACGTTCCCTCCGACTTTGGCGACTTACCGGACAATCCGAACAATTTGTCGCCGCCCGTGCCCTTGGCACGTGTCAGACGTTGTTGCCCGTAGGGGAGAGACCGCGTCGGCCGCAAGGAGGCAATTGGCGATGCGCGTGGGAACGTTCGTACTGGCAGCCCAGTTTCCGGGACAGGGGCCGGGGGAGGCGCTGCATCGCGCGATCCGGTCCACCGAGGTCGCGGAGGAGTCCGGGCTCGACTCGGTATGGCTGGCGGAGCACCATTTCGTGCCGTACGGGGTCTGCCCGTCCGCCGTCACCCTGGCCGCGCTGCTGCTCGGCCGCACCCGCAGGATCCGGGTGGGTACGGCGGTGAGCGTGCTGCCGGCCCAGCACCCCGTCGCCCTGGGCGAACAGGCCGCGCTGCTCCACCTCACCACCGGCGGCAGATTCACCCTCGGCGTCGGCCGGGGCGGCCCCTGGGTGGACCTGGAGGTGTTCGGCGGGGGCCTGGAGGCGTACGAGAAGGGCTTCCCGGAGTCCCTGGAGCTGCTGCTCGACTGGCTGACCCGGCCGAGGGTCGCGGGGAAGGGGCCCCGGTACGGCTTCCGCGAGGTGGCGGTGGTCCCCAGGGCCGACGAGCCGCTCGCCGGGTTCGGCGGTGCCGTCCCCGGGGACGACGGGCCCGGGGGCGGCTGTTCCGGCGGCCCCGAGGTGGTCGTCGCGTGCACCTCGCCCCGGACGGTTCGGCTCGCCGCGGAGCGCGGGCTGCCGATGCTCCTGGGCATGCACTGCGGGGACGAGGAGAAGGCGGAGATGATCGCCCTGTGGCGCTCCACCGCCCTGGCCGCGGGCCGTTCGCCGGAGAGCGTCCGGGCGGCCGGGCACGTGTCCGCCGGGGTGGCCCAGATCGCCGACCGGCCCGAGGACGCGGTGGAGTCCCTCGTCAAGGCGATGCCCGGCTGGCTGCGGGAGGGCCTGGACGCCCATGTGACGGTGGACGGACGGCACCGGGTGATGCGCGACCCGGTCGCGTACACGGAGCTGCTGTGCGGCCTCCATCCGGTGGGTCCGCCCCGACTGGCCGCCGACCGGCTCGCCGCCACCGCCGAGCGGACGGGCATCACCCGCTTCGCGCTCCTGGTGGAGGGCTCGGGAGACCTGGCGGCCACGGTGGAGAACGTGGCACGGCTGGGCACGGAGGTGCTGCCGCTCCTCGTCTGAGCCGCGGTGGGGGTACGGCTGCCGCCCGGATCCGGTCGCCGCTCCCGCGGTCCGCAACAGCAGCGTGCGCACGGGCTCAGGGCCTGCCCGACGGCTCATGACCGGACAGGCCCTGCCGCCGAACGGACCTCAGCAGTCCCGGAGTTCGGGCGACTGGTTGAGCAACTGGCCTCTCACCGACGTGAAGCGGGCCAGCCGCTCGTCGGCCGAGGCGTCCAGCGGGAACACCGCGACGCGGTGGCAGTTCTGGAATGCCAGACGCACTCCGAAGTGCCGTTGCAGAGCGCCGCGTATCGCATCACTCGCGAGCGCACGCAGCAGCTGACCACGGGCCTGCTCGTCCGGCGGCGGCGTCCGGTTGTCGGCGAACTCTCCGCCGTCGACCTTCAACTGGGCCACCAACGAGCTGATCATCTCCCACGCGTAGGGCAGGGAGGTCCGGACGCAGTCGACGAAATCGGCTTCGTCGACCTCGCCTCGCTCGGCCTGTTCCAACAGCGCCGGTGAGACGTCGAGCGACATGGGTTCTCCTCTCGCGGCCCCGACGACGGGCCGGGACCTTACGGGCAGGGCAAGGAGGAACGCGACGCAGCGTGCACACACGGCGACCTCCTGCTTACACCGTAAGGGTGTGGTCCTGGCCGCACCAGGAGATTGGGAACACAACCGGCCAACAACGAAGGGGATCAAAGAAGGGCAAGCCCGAAAAGGGCCGATCCGGTCGTGTCCGGACCGGACGAGGACGCTCCGGTCAGGTCCGGACAGGGGCCGCTCCCCTCCGTCCGGGGCGGGAGGGGGGAGAATCGCGTGGACCACGGGTCGTCGAGTAGCGTTGCCGACCATGCGTCTCGTCATCGCCCGCTGTTCCGTGGACTACGCCGGCCGGCTCACCGCCCACCTGCCCTCCGCCCCCCGCCTGATCCTCGTCAAGGCGGACGGGAGCGTGTCGATCCACGCCGACGACCGGGCGTACAAACCCCTCAACTGGATGTCGCCGCCCTGCACCCTCAAGGAGGGCTCCGGCGACGCCGCGGACGTCTGGACCGTGGTGAACAAGGCGGGCGAGAAACTGATCATCACGATGGAGGAGATCCTCCACGACTCGTCCCACGAACTGGGCGTCGACCCGGGTCTCATCAAGGACGGTGTCGAGGCGCACCTCCAGGAACTCCTCGCCGACCGGATCGAGACTCTCGGAGAGGGCTACACCCTGATCCGCCGCGAGTACTTCACCGCGATCGGCCCCGTCGACATCCTCTGCCGGGACGCCGACGGCGGGACCGTGGCCGTGGAGCTGAAGCGGCGCGGCGAGATCGACGGCGTGGAGCAGCTGACCCGTTATCTGGAGCTGCTCAACCGTGATCCCCACCTCGCCCCGGTGAAGGGCATCTTCGCCGCGCAGGAGATCAAGCCGCAGGCCAGGGTGCTGGCGACGGACCGCGGGATCGACTGCGTCGTCCTCGACTACGACGCGCTGCGCGGCATCGAGGACGACAAGCTGCGCCTGTTCTGACCCGGCCCTTCCCAGGATTCCCCCGCAGACCCCCGATGCCGGACGTGCGAGACGCGTCCGGCATCGGGGGTCTGTCGGCGTCAGCCTCCCGGCGTCCGGTGCGGGCTTCAGACCACGCTCAGACCACTGCAGGTCCGTCGTCCGCACCCTCCACCGACGGCGGGAGGGAGGACGAGGACGGCCCGCTCGCCGAGTCGGAGGTGTCCTCCGGCGGGGAGGGCGAGGGCTCCTCCGTGGCCGGATCCGTCGGTTCCGGGGAGTTGTCCTCCGTCTCGGTCGGGCTCGGGCTCGTCGGCGCCGTCGGCGTGGCCGGCTTCGTGGGGACGGTCGGCCCGGTCGGGGTGCCCGGCGAGGAACCGCCCTCGGACGGGGTGCCCGACGAAGGGCTGTCGCTCGGCTCCGTGGCGCCCGGCGACGGCGTACCGCTCCCGCTCGGCGCGACCTCGCTGCCGGACGGGCCGGGCGTCACCGCGCCGCCCCCGGACGTCTCGTCCCCGTACGCGGCCCCGTCCGCCGACCCGTCGTCCGACGCCCCGTTCCCGGCGTCGTCGGGGCCCGCCGACTCCTCGGACGTGACGCGGGGACGGTTTCCCGGGTCCCCGTCGCCGGACGTCACGCCCAGCACCACGAGCGTGCCGAGCACGGCGGCGAGAAGCGCTGCCGCGCCCACCGCGACGAGGCCCCGCCGGGAGGCTCCCAGCGGTTCGGGACGGCCCTTCCGCGCCGCGGCCCCCGGGGCGGTCGCGGGCGTGGTGCCGCGCGGGTGGATCACCGCGGTGGTCTCCGCGCCGGACCCCCGCGTCGGCTTCTGCGTCGCCGCGGTCGCCGGTGCGACGGGCAGCGGCGCCGTGTCCTCGTGCCGCGAGGCCGGTCCCGGCCGGCCCACCGGCACCGGACCGGCCGACGGCGGTTCGCCCGGAAACGGCCCCCCGGGCGGCGTCGCTCCGGACCGGTCCGCGACCAGGGCGAGCGCGCGCCGCCCGACCACCATGCCCGGCTTGTCGGCGAGCGCCCCGCGCATGCCGATCGACGTCTCCAGCTCCGTCCTGGCCCGGTCCGGATTCCCCGCGCAGAGCGCCAGGATGCCCAACTCGTGGTGGAAGTACGCCTCTTCGGCGACCTCACCGGCGACCCTGGCCGCCTCCTGGCCGATCCTCAGGGCCTTCTCCCAGGCGCCCCAGTGCAGTCCCGCCGCGAAGGCCGGGGCCGCGCTGTGGGCCGTCGGCACGGCCTCGGCGGCCTGCCCGTCGCCGTCCCCGGGGACGAGCCGCCCCATGGCCGCGATGACGGCGTCGGCCTCGGCGGTGACCCGTGCCGGGGTGACCGAGGGGTGCCCGGCCCACCAGGCGTAGTGCCGGGCCGCGGTACCGGCCCGCTCGGCGCTGTCGTCGCCGTACCCCGCGGCCTCCAACTGGGCGACGGCCCCCGCGGCCAGGCGGTAGCGGGAACCGGCCGGGGAGAGCAGTCCGCAGCCGGCCAGTTCACCGAGCGCGGCGTCCGCGTGGGTGTCCCCCACCAGGGCCGGAAGGTGCGCCTGGTGCGGCACCTCGCCGCCGAGCGCGACCGCGAAGCGCAGGGTGTCGCGGGCGGGCTCGCTGAGCCGTGAGGCGAGCAGCGCGGCGGGCGCCGCGGCCTTACCGAGGTCGGGCAGTGGAATGTGGACGCCGTCGGCGGCCTCGTCGTGTCCGAAGGGCGGCCGCGCCGCCGGGCCGTCCGCGCCGCCGGCTGTGCCCTCGCGCAGGTCGGAGGCGCCGTGGGCATCGGCGTCGGCGCGCTGCTGATCGCGATGGCGCAGCAGGGCGGCCGCCTGGACGAAACGCAGCGGCAGCCCCTCCGACTCGAACCAGAGGTCTCCCGCCCAGTTCTTCTCCTCGTCGGTGAGCGGACGTTCGGCGACCCGTTCCAGCAGCTCGACCGAGGAGCCCCGGCCGAGACCGGGGAGGAAGACCTCTTCGAGGTCCGAGTCCGCTTCGGGTGCGGCAATGTCCGGGGTCGCCGCGAACAGGAAGGCGCACTCCGGTGTGGCGTCGAGCAGTTCCTCCAGGGCGGCGCCGCCGAACTCCAGGTCGTCGAGCACGACGACGGCGCCGATCCTTCCGATGTGATCGAGGAGCCCGGCGCGGTCGGGCCGGTGCAACGGAGCGTCGTACACGGCCTCGAAGAGCGCGTACAGCAGGTCGGCGGCGGACCTGTTGAGGCCGGAGAGCCGTACGACACCGTCCGGCGCGAGGCCGACGCAGTCGGCGGCGACGGCGTCCAGCAGGGTGGTACGGCCCGAACCAGCCGGTCCGGTGAGCCGCACGGAGCGGCCGCGGGTCAGCAGCCGCACCAGCCGTTCGCGCTCCTCCGCGCGCTCCAGGAGGGGCGGCTGCGGGGCGGCCGGCCCCGGAGGCACGGGGGGCGCGGCGGCACGCTCTCGGGCGGCTCGGTCGGCCGCGGTGCGCCGTACCGGGGGTGCGGGCTGCTCCCCCGGCGGGTACAGCTCGACCTCGCTGCCGTCGATCGGGTTGACGGTGAGGAGGTAGTCACCCGATATGAGCCGGACGACACGGGCCGGGTGCGGTACCGGCTGACCGAAGTCCGGGGCGGCGGGGGTTCCCGCCATCGGACGGGGCGCGGCGCCCGGCGGCGGGGTGGGGGCGGACTCCTTCCCGTCGGCCGTCCTGCCGGCACCGTCGCCGTCCCCGCCGTACTCCCCCGGCCCCTGGTGTGTCGGGTCCATCGCCAAAGCCCCCAGACGCGTCGCGCGCGGTTGTCCCTCCCGGCCTCGCACGCCCTGCTGTCGGCTCCGGTCCGGTGTCCGCCCGGTGGGTCCCGTCAATCGGCGGACGGGCCGACCCTAGACGGTCGCCCGGTGCCCGCGCACAGCCGGGGGTCCGGGCCGTCCGATGCGCGCGTTCTCGTGCCGTATGCGGCTCTTCGCCCGCACCACATGGCCGAATCCGGACGCATCGAGGGCCGGGAACAGAGGGACTCCGAGGTCTCCGGGTCTCTACACGCGCGGCAGGGAGTCCGCGGCGATTCCGCCCTCGATGGCCAGGATGCGATGCAACCGCGTCGCGACCAGCAGGCGCTGCATCTGCGGCGGCACGCCGCGGAGCACCAGCCGTCGGCCGGCCCGCCCGGCCCGTCGGTGCGCGCCCATGATGACGCCGAGCCCGGTGGCGTCCCAGGAGTCCAGCTCGGTCAGGTCGAGCACCAGGTCGCCGGCTCCGTCGTCGAGGGCCGAGTGCAGGGCCGTACGGGCGTCCGCCGCGCTTCGGACGTCGAGGCGGCCCCCGACGACCAGTTCGACGTGGTCGCCCCTGATGTGCATATGCGCTCCCCGTGAATCTCCGTTGCAACGTTTCGTCTGTCTGTTCTGCCTCTCCCACAACTGACTGCGGCGGAGACAGGGAAGTTGCCGTCTGTAAGCGAATCGATGCCGATTTCACTCCGTGGGGTGACCACAGCTTGACGCGGCCCGGCCGGGCCCGGATGCCCCGCAGGACACCCCTGCCTCCGGGCCCGGCCGACGGCGGACCGGGCCGGAGGACCGGAGCGGATCAGTACGTGTAGAAGCCCTGCCCGCTCTTGCGGCCGATGTCACCGGCGTCCACCATCCGGCGCATCAGCTCCGGTGCGGCGAACTTCTCGTCCTGCGACTCGGTGTAGATGTTGTTCGTGGCGTGGAGCAGGATGTCGACGCCGGTCAGGTCGGCCGTGGCGAGCGGACCCATGGCGTGCCCGAAGCCCAGCTTGCAGGCGATGTCGATGTCCTCGGCCGTGGCGACGCCCGACTCGTACAGCTTGGCGGCCTCGACGACGAGCGCCGAGATCAGCCGGGTGGTCACGAAGCCGGCCACGTCACGGTTGACGACGATGCAGGTCTTGCCGACGGACTCGGCGAACTCCCGCGCGGTGGCGAGGGTTTCGTCGCTGGTCTTGTAGCCCCGGACGAGTTCGCACAGCCGCATCATCGGGACCGGCGAGAAGAAGTGCACACCGACGACGCGCTCGGGGCGCTCCGTCACCGCCGCGATCTTGGTGATCGGGATGGCGGAGGTGTTGGAGGCGAGAACGGCGTCATCCCGGACGATCTTGTCGAGGGACCGGAAGATCTCGTGCTTGACGTCGAGCTTCTCGAACACGGCCTCCACGACGACGTCCGCGTCGGCGACCGCGTCCAGGTCGGTGGTCGTGGTGATGCGGGCGAGCGCGGCCTCGGCGTCCGCCGCCTCCAGCTTCCCCTTGGAGACGAACTTCTCGTACGAGGCGCCGATGGCGTCCCGTCCGCGGGCCAGGGCCTCGTCGGTGACATCGCGCAGCACGACGTCCCAGCCCGCCTGGGCGGAGACCTGCGCGATGCCGGATCCCATGAGTCCGGCTCCGATGACGGCGAGCTTCCTGGCCACGTGTGCACCCCTCGGTTCGTATTCGCCTCTGCAGCGGATCCCTGAGCTGATCCCTGCACGGCCCCGGTCATAACGGTTGTTCACATTGCTCTTCGGCGGAGATTAGTACCCGTGAGAGGTCCTGTGACCACGAAGAGATGCGCGTCACGTCTCAGATGACGGACATCACACCGGCACCCGTCATCCGGCGGCGCGCCGGGCACAGTTGAGGACCCGCACGGCCCGTCGCGCGGCGCACGCGCTCCCCCGCGGGACAGGAGCCGGGCCCGGCCTCCGGCCGGACGACGGCGGTGCGGGGAGCAGGACCTAAGGGCTGTCCCGTCATCCGTGGCGGACCAGCGCGCGGCGTCGGATGCGGTGCATCGCAAGGCGGAGAGGCGTCCGCATACTGGATGTATGCGGACGTTCCGACAACGCGGCGAGGTGCCGCAGCTGTCGTCGCGCGCCCGCCGGGGATGACGGGACAGCCCTTAGGCTGGCCGTATGGTCAATCTGACACGTATCTACACCCGCACCGGCGACCAGGGCACCACCAGCCTCGGTGACATGTCCCGGACCGCCAAGACCGATCTTCGGATCGCCGCGTACGCCGACACGAACGAGGCCAATGCCGTCATCGGCACGGCCGTCGCGCTCGGCGAGCTGTCCGAGGACGTCGTGAAGGTCCTCGCCCGCGTGCAGAACGACCTGTTCGACGTGGGCGCGGACCTGTCGACCCCGGTCGTCGAGAACCCGAAGTACCCGCCGCTGAGGGTGGAGCAGAGCTACGTCGACAAGCTGGAGGCGGACTGCGACCGCTTCCTGGAACCGCTGGAGAAGCTGCGCAGCTTCATCCTGCCCGGCGGTACGCCGGGGGCGGCGCTCCTGCATCAGGCATGCACGGTGGTGCGGCGCGCGGAGCGGTCCACCTGGGCGGCGCTGGAGGTTCACGGCGAGACGATGAACGCGCTGACGGCGACGTATCTCAACCGGCTCTCGGACCTGCTGTTCATCCTCGCGCGGACGGCGAACAAGGAGGTCGGCGACGTGCTGTGGGTGCCCGGCGGGGAGCGGTAGTGCTGTGACCGGGAAGGTTCACCGGCTCGCGACGCCCGGCACGACACCTCGCGGCGTTGTCGCATCACCCGCGTACGTCCAGTACGCGGACGATGCTCCGCTCCGCCCCGCGTGCTCGCCGTACGGGGCCGACGCCGTACGGACGGACGGAACGGCCGTACGGGCGCGGTGACCGCACCCGTACGGCCGCTCCACAGCTTCTCGGACCGGTTCACCGCACCGTGTCGCCGGCCGCTTCGCCGCACCGCTTCCCCGGCCGGCTCACGGCTTCTCGCCGTCCGACCGTGTCCCCGGCCGGCTCACCACTTCTCCGGCCGGTTCATCGCTTCCTGGCCGGCTTCCGCCGCGTCACCGCCGCCCGCTCCCCGCTCCGCCGCGGGCTCCCGCTTCGGGAACAGCGTGTAGCCGCCCGCGACGGCGACGTTGATCCCGATCAGGAGCAGCATCTTCTTCTGCCAATCCTGGAGCGTCGACGCGTCGCCGTCCCCGCCCACGTACCAGATCGCCGCCTGGAGCAGCGCCAGCGCCGTCACCGCGGCGACCGTCCAGCGCGCGGCGACCTTCCACTCGTGCACCGCGCGCGCCATGCCGTACTTCGGCGGCTTGACCGGCGGCGGGCCGCCCGCGAAACGGTGGGCGACCCTGGCGTCGACCCAGCGGATCGTGGAGTGCCCGAGGCCCACGGTGAAGCCGATGTAGACGGCGGCCAGCCCGTGCCTCATGTCCGGCTCGGCCCCGTTCTTCAGGTCGATCGCCGTCACCACCAGCAGCACGACCTCCAGCAGCGGCTCGCACAGCAGCACGGCCGCTCCCAGGCGCGGCTTCTTCGCCAGATACCGCAGCGCCAGCCCCGCGGCCAGCAGCACCCAGAAGCCGACCTCGCAGAGCACGATCAACGTGACGATCACGCCCGTCTCCTTCCCGTTGCCCCCAGCCTCCCGTCCGCGCCGCCCGGGCACGTCGTCGCCGGTGACGAACCTCGACTGCATCCTTCGATGTACGCGCACATCGCCCGCGGCACCGAGGCCTCCACCCGCGCGGCCGTGTTGGATGGGAGGGTGTTCTCCTTCCTCCGTCCGCACCGCCACGACGTGCTCATCGCGGTCATCGGCCTCCTCAGCGGCCTGTTGCTGTGGGCGCTGGGGCTGCACACGCAGGGCGGCCGGATCTTCTCCGCCCCCTGGGTCTCCCTGCTGCCGCTCGCCGTCGTCTCGGCGTTCGTACTCGTCCGCAGAACGGCTCCGCAGACGGGTCTGATCGTCGGCACTTTCGCAGTGGTCGCGGACCAGTTCACGGTCGGGAACATGGCGACCGTCGTACTGTTCACCGACCTGATGTACGCGGCGGTGCTGTACGGGACACCGGCCGCCGCCCGCCGCATCCCGGTGACCACGTTCCTGATCACGGTCGCGGTCACGATCGGTTTCCTGGCGTGGTTCCGCAATCCGGAGGCCCTGCTCGTCGGGATCCTCACCGGTGTGGTCTCGTTCGGTCCCGCGATCACCGGCGTCAGCGTCCGCAACCACCGCGACGCCGCCGAGGCGGCCCGGCTGCGGGCCGAACAGACCGCGCTGCTCGCCGAGATGGACCGCACCCAGGCGGTGACCGCGGAACGCTCCCGGATGGCAAGGGAGTTGCACGACCTGGTGGCCAACCATCTCTCCGCGATCGCGATCCACTCCACCGCCGCGCTCTCCATCGACGACCCGGCCACCTCGCGCGAGGTGCTGGGAGTGATCCGCGAGAACAGCGTCGAGGGGCTCGCCGAGATGCGCCGGCTGATCGGGCTGCTGCGCACCGGTGGCGCGGACGCCGAGCCGAGCGCCTCGCCGACCCTGGACGCGCTGGACGCACTGGTCGAACAGGCCGGTACGAACGCCGGGAGGAGTGGGCTGACCTGCACCTTCGAGGACGCGCGCGAGGAGCGTGGGCCGGTGCCCGCACCCGTCGAACTGGCCTCCTACCGAATAGTCCAGGAGTCCCTGACGAACACGCTCAAGCACGCCGCGCCCGGCCCGGTCGCGGTGCGGCTCGGGCGCGCCGGGTCCTCGCTCACGGTGGAGGTCAGCAGTGTGTTCGGCGACCGTTCCGGGCCGCGCGCGCCGGGATCGGGGGCCGGTCTCGTGGGCATGCGGGAACGGGTGGCGCTGCTGGGCGGAACGATCGAGGCGGGGCCGGTGGACGACGGCTCCGGAACAAAGATCTGGCGGGTACGGGCCGAACTGCCCGTGGACGAAGGGAACGTGGGGGAATGACGATCCGGGTCCTGGTAGCCGAGGACCAGTCGGCCGTCCGTGCGGGGCTGGTGCTCATCCTGCGCAGCGCGCCGGACATCGAGGTGGTCGGCGAGGCGGCGGACGGCGAGGCGGCGGTGCGGCTGACCCGCGAACTCCGGCCGGACGTGGTGCTGATGGATGTCCAGATGCCGCGTCTGGACGGGGTTTCGGCGACGCGTCAGGTGACCGGCGAAGGGCTGGCGGACGTGCTGGTACTGACGACGTTCGACCTCGACGAGTACGTCTTCGGCGCACTGCGGGCGGGGGCGGCGGGCTTCCTGCTGAAGAACGCCGAGGCCCGCGATCTGCTGGAGGCGGTGCGCACGGTGGCGCGCGGCGAGGGGCTGATCGCTCCGGCGGTGACCCGTCGGCTGATCGCGGAGTTCGCCGGTACGCGGCCCGTGCGGACGGCCCACGCGCCCGATCCGAAGGTGCTCGACGCGCTGACCAGGCGGGAGCGGGAGGTGCTCGGCTGCCTCGGCGAGGGACTGTCGAACGCGGAGATCGCGGTCCGCCTCTCGATGGCCGAGGCGACCGTGAAGACGCACGTCAGCAGGGTACTGGGCAAGCTCAATCTGCGCAGCCGGCTCCAGGCGGCGGTACTGGCGCAGGAGTTGGGCATGTGAGGCCGGAAGAACGATCTTTGGTATGGACCTCTTGACGATTGGTCCAGACCTTCCTAATCTCGCCGCACAACACACTGCGGTGAGTGCGCCATGACAAGGCGTGCTCTGGGCGGCGCAGGGTTTGCAGTCCACGGACCACCCCCCGATTGTCCGGACCTCACCCGAGGAGCACCGTTGAGCACTGAAACCCCCCTACGCCGGGCCCGATTCAGACTCGGGACCGGGAGAGCCACCAGATCCAGAGCGGTCGCGGGCGTCACCGCGCTGCTCCTTCCGCTCGCCGCCATGGTGGGCCTGGCCTCCCCCGCCGAGGCCGCCGACTCGGCGACCGCCACGTACCTCAAGAAGTCCGACTGGGGCGGTGGCTTCGAGGGCCGGTGGACGGTGAAGAACACCGGCACCACCGCCCTGTCCTCCTGGACCATCGAGTGGGACTTCCCCTCGGGCACCTCGGTCGGCTCCGCCTGGGACGCCACCGTCACCGGGTCCGGCAACCACTGGACCGCCAAGAACCTCGGCTGGAACGGCACCGTCGCCCCCGGTGCCAGTGTCTCCTTCGGCTTCAACGGCACCGGCTCCGGCGCCCCCACCGGCTGCAAGCTGAACGGCAACCCGTGCGACGGCGGCAGCGTCCCCGGCGACAACGCCCCCTCCGCTCCTGGCACCCCCACCGCGAGCAACATCACCGACACCTCGGTCAAGCTGAGCTGGTCCGCCGCGACCGACGACAAGGGCGTCAAGAACTACGACGTGCTGCGCGACGGCGCGGTCGTCGCCACGGTCACCGGCACCACCCACACCGACACCGGCCTGACCGCGGGCTCCGACTACTCGTACACCGTGCGGGCCCGTGACACCGCCGACCAGACCGGCCCGGTCAGCGGCTCGGTCAAGGTCCGCACCACGGGCGGTGGCGGCGAGACCCCCGGCCCCGGTGGCAAGATCAACCTCGGCTACTTCACCGAGTGGGGCGTCTACGGGCGGAACTACCACGTCAAGAACCTCGACACCTCCGGCTCCGCCGCGAAGATCACGCACATCAACTACGCCTTCGGCAACGTGACCGGCGGCAAGTGCGCGATCGGTGACTCGTACGCCGACTACGAGAAGGCGTACACCGCCGACCAGTCGGTCGACGGCGTCGCGGACACCTGGGACCAGCCGCTGCGCGGCAGCTTCAACCAGCTGCGCAAGCTCAAGGCGAAGTACCCCCACATCAAGGTCCTGTGGTCGTTCGGCGGCTGGACCTGGTCCGGCGGCTTCGGTGACGCCGCGAAGAACCCGGCCGCGTTCGCCGAGTCCTGCTACAACCTGGTCGAGGACCCGCGCTGGGCCGATGTCTTCGACGGCATCGACGTGGACTGGGAGTACCCCAACGCCTGTGGTCTGACCTGCGACACCAGCGGCCCGAACGCGCTGAAGGCCATCACCTCCGCGCTCCGCGCCAAGTTCGGCGGCAAGAACCTGGTGACGGCCGCCATCACCGCCGATGCCTCCGCCGGCGGCAAGATCGACGCCACCGACTACGCGGGCGCCGCCCAGTCCCTGGACTGGTACAACGTGATGACGTACGACTTCTTCGGCGCCTGGGAAGCGAAGGGCCCGACCGCCCCGCACTCCCCGCTGACCTCGTACGACGGCATCCCGAAGGCCGGCTTCACCTCCGCCGAGGCCATCGCCAAGCTGAAGGCCCAGGGCGTCCCCGCCTCCAAGCTGCTGCTCGGCATCGGCTTCTACGGCCGCGGCTGGACCGGCGTCACCCAGGACGCGCCCGGCGGCACCGCCACCGGCGCCGCCCCCGGCACCTACGAGACCGGCATCGACGACTACAAGGTCCTCAAGAACAGCTGCCCCGTCACCGGCACCATCGCGGGCACGGCGTACGCCCGCTGCGGCAACAACTGGTGGAGCTACGACACCCCGGCCACCATCGCGTCCAAGATGACGTGGGCGAAGGGCCAGGGCCTGGGAGGCGCGTTCTTCTGGGAGTTCAGCGGTGACACCACCAACGGTGAGCTGGTCGGTGCGATCAGCAACGGCCTGAAGTAGCCGCGTCGCGCGGCACCGACCGGGTGCCGCGCACACTCCGGAAAGCCACCGGGGAGACAGGTCCGCCCCCTGTCTCCCCGGTTCTCGCGTCTTGGCCGCCGGATTCCCTGCCGGCACGGGACGTCCCGGCCGATACGGAACGGCCCGCACGGCCCGGACCGGGGCCGGCCGGACCCGCCCACACCGGCCGCGCGCACCGCGTACCGGTCGCATGTGAAGGGGCGCCCCCTCTCGGCGGTTTCTAGCGGTCGTCGCAACACGTGGTCGGTTGTCTAGGCCGTGAGCAGTTTATGCAGGCGCTCGGCTGGGGTTTCCCAGCCGAGCGTTTTGCGTGGGCGGCGGTTGAGCTGGTCGGCGACGGCGGCGAGGTGTTCGGGGGTGTGGACGGACAAGTCGGTGCCCTTGGGGAAGTACTGCCGCAGCAGGCCGTTGGTGTTCTCGTTCGAGCCGCGTTGCCAGGGGCTGGCGGGGTCGCAGAAGTAGACCGGGATGTCGGTGGCGAGGGTGAACTCGCCGTGCCGGGCCATCTCGCTGCCCTGGTCCCAGGTCAGGGACCGCATCAGTTGGGCGGGCAGGGTCTGGACAGTGGCTGTCAGCGCCGTGAGGACGGCCTCGGCCCCGTGATCGCCGGGCAGGTGCAGCAGCGTGACATAGCGGGTGGCGCGCTCCACCAGGGTGCCGATCGCGGACTTGCCGTCCGCGCCGGTGATCAGGTCGCCCTCCCAGTGGCCTGGCAGGGCCCGGTCCTCGGCCTCGGCGGGGCGTTCGCTGATCATCACCATGGGTGTAGTGAAGCGTGGCTGGCGGGCGCAGTTGGCCTGCTTCTGGGGCCTGCGGCGGGCGCGGCCGGAACGCAGGGCTCCGGCGAGCTCACGCCGCAGCTGACCCCGGCCCTGGACGTAGAGGGCCTGGTAGACGGTCTCGTGGACCACGTGCATCTCCGGCCGGTCGGGGAATCGTGTCCGCAGAGCTTGGCATATCTGCTCCGGGCTCCATTTCTCGTCCAGCATCGTCTGGACGGCGTCCCGCAGTTCCGCGTTCTGGATGATCTTGCGGCGTTTGGGCCGGGGCCGGCGGGCGTCCGCGCGGGCCTGGGCGGCGTGCGGGCGATAAGCCTCGCACTCGGGGTGGCGGTTGCGGCGGATCTCACGGCTGACCGTCGAGGGACTGCGGCCCAGTTCCGCGGCGATCGCCCGCACTGTGGCCTTCTCCCGGAGCCGGTCGGCGATGTGTATGCGGTCTGCTTCCCGCAGGTACCGGGACGGCCCGGCAGGCACTGCCACCGCGTTGACCGGTGGCAACGCCTTCCGGTTTCCGTATGCGTGACGCCCGTTGCGCCACTTCTGGCCGGTCCGGCGGTCTATCCCGACGATCCGGCACGCTTCCCGGTTGCTCACACCCTGCTGCATGAGCCGGGAGTATGCCTCCCGCTCCCGGATGAGCTTCTTCCTGCCCTGAGGCTTCGTCCGGTCCTTACGGATCTCGAAGTCCATCGCACCCCTTGAACTGGGGTGTTACAACGACTCCTAGAACCCAAGGTGTCAGGGACGCCCCTTCGTCGTGGGGGCTGTCTCAGCTTGAATCGCCTCTGTGCCCTTGTTGAATTAAGGTGTGCGGACCAAGCGTGGGCCACGGTCCATCGGGTCGCATACCGTTGACCTGCACATACAGGGCCATGCGAAAGGGGCGTCCGGTCATGGGACGCCCCTTGGGGAGACCGGGGTAATGCCGACCGAACGCAAGGTTGAATGGTGGGCTTCCGGCATGCCCACTACCAGGACGCTCTCCGGGGATACGCGTTGCTGACCTATCACGAGGCCATGACCACTGACTTCGGCCTTCTCACCACGGCCGCAACCGCGTGGGACGACATGGCCGCAGAACTCAAGAAGGTCGAAGAGCGGTACAAGAGCGCTGTCCTGTCCATCGCAATGTGCTCCTCCTGGGCAGGTGTGTCGGCAAGTGCCGCCGACCGCCGGTTCGTCGGAACCCACTACGAGTATCAGGCGGCGCAGACCCAGGCGAAGGCCACCGCCAAACTGTTGCGCGCGGGGCGCGAGCGATTCGCCGAGCTCAAGAAGATCCTGGAGTCCGCACGCACGGACGCCGTGGACGCGGGCATGAAGGTGTCGGAACAGGGCCGTGTCGCCTATGACTACGATCGGCTGACCAGCCAGCAGCGTGCTGACCTTCAGGCGGATGCCGAGGCTCTCCAAAGCGTCAAGGAGAACGAGACGTCCTGGGCTGAGTACATCGATGCGTGCGTGAAGTCCTTCGACGAGGCGGACAAGGATCTCAAGGCGTCGTTGGAGACTGTCGTCACGGACGACATCAGCGGCAGCGCAAACGATATGACGTTCGGCAGCGGATTCAACGGCCAGGCGAAGGGGGACATGATCGCAGCCGCCCCGCCGAGTGACGATGACGACATATCCCTCGATCTGAGCTCGCTGATGATGGATCCCAAAACAGAGACCTTGAGCATGTGGTCGGCGCGCGCCCAGGGCGACATCGTCACCAGGATCTCGGGCAACGCGGAATGGGCAGGCTCTACTCCCGTTATGTATCGGGAACCATCTCCATCGCCGCCTTCGCCAGGGCGACCGCCGTCACGGTTCCCGGCGCGTTCGCCTTGATCCAGGCCTACCGAAATCCCGGCGTTTCCTTGAACGCCCCGGGCACACTGACTGCTCGGCTCATCAACGGCAGCATGAACGCGTCCAGGGCCACCAATGTGCTGAACAGTCTCTCCCCCGCCGCGCGATCGGCCATCGGCGGATCCAATGCCTTGGCCGCGCAGTACGGCTCGTACATGAAGAACGGCGCGCTGATCACGCCCACGGCCAGCCAGGCGAACCTTCTCACGGTCGCGGAGAGCGGCGGCCTGGCCAATGCGGCCAAGACGGCCGGCGCGATGCGGGGGCTGGGCATCGTAGGGTCCGCGGGCGCGACGCTCTACGGTGTCGCGAACCTCTCCACCTACGACTCCGAGAAGATCGCGAACAATCCTGACAAGTTCGCCTCCGACCTGACGGGCACCGCGTTCAACGCGACCCTGACCGCCGCGATGGTCGCGCCGAACCCGGTCACCGTGGGCCTGGCCGTCGGCACCGGCGTCGTCTACGCCGGCGCCCTCGTCTGGGAGAACCGGGAGAACATCGCCGACGCGTGGAACACGTCCACCGACTGGGTGGGGGACAAGGCCGAAGACCTCGGGAAGGGGATAGCGTCCGGCGCGAGACGGGTCGGCAAATTCCTCAACCCGTTTGATTAGGAGCGACATTGACCACCTCGTTCGAGATGAGAGAAGTACGCAAGGAGCACGGGCGCTGCTTGTCCGGCACCTCTGGGGAGTTCGGCGAAATCGAAGTGATTTACCCGGTGGATCTCGGCCCCACCGGCGGAACAGGTGCCCAAGTGCAAGGCGGCGCGATTCCGACGGCGCTCCTGATCGGGTGGTCGATCTTTGACAACAAGCCGCGGCTGACGGGTGC
>NZ_JBIARH010000034.1:0-44485 GCF_042889785.1 Streptomyces sp. NPDC002476
TCATCAGCCTCCAGGTCGTCTCAAGGGCCCGCCGCGCCGGTCTGTCACTCTCGTCCCGGGACGTCTTCCAGCACCCCACCATCTCCACCCTCGCCGCTCGTATCGACGAGGCCGGACCGCACGGGGCACTCGACCCCGGCGAGGGCGCGGCCCGACAGGAACCGGTCAGCGGAACGGTGGCGTCGACCCCCGTCCGGGAGTGGTTCTTCGAGACCCACCCCGTGGCCCCCGGCCACTTCAACATGTCCCTGGCGTTCGAGCTGCCGCGCGGCGTCGACCTGGCAGCGCTCCGTGCCGCAGTCGGAGCGCTGGTCACTCAGCACGACGCCCTGCGCTCCACGTTCGTCCAGGACGCGGAGGGTGTCTGGACCGGCCGGATCACCCCCGACGCCGACCTCGACGCCGTCTTCACCGTCCACACGCTTCCTGCCGACGGAGCCGACGCGGCCTGGCACGCACTGGTCGTCGACGCACAGGCCGGGCTCGACCTCGCTGTCGGCCCCCTGATCCGCACCGTCGTCGGCACGGCCACCGACGGGGACGCACCGGCCCGCCTGCTGATCACCGCGCACCATCTGGTGATCGACGGCGTCTCCTGGCGCATCCTGCTCGGCGACCTGGCCACCGCGTACGAGCACGTGATCGCCGGCCGCACCCCCGACCTCGGGCCGCGGACCTCGTCCGTGCGCGACTGGGCGGACCGGCTCGGCGCGTACGTCCGCGAGGGAGGCTTCGACGCCCAGGCGGCGTACTGGAGCTCGGTGGCCGAAGCCGCCGAGATCGGGCTGCCGCGGGACATGCCGCAGGGCGGCAACAAGGTCGCCGACCAGGCGGCGGTCATGGCATACCTCGACACGGATGACACGCACGCGCTGCTGCATCAGGTCCCCGGCCGGTTCCGGACCCAGATCAACGACGTGCTCCTCGCGGCCCTCGCCCGCACCTTGCGGGATTGGACCGGGCGGGACAAGGTCGCCGTGAACCTGGAAGGACATGGTCGCGAGGAACTGTTCGACGACATTGACCTGACGCGTACCGTCGGCTGGTTCACGGCGATGTACCCCGTGGCGCTCGAACTCCCCGCAGGGGACGACTGGCCGGGGACCATGCGCTCGGTCAAGCGCCAGCTGCGGGCCGTCCCGGACCGGGGCGTCGGCTACGGCGCGCTCCGCCACCTCGCGGACACGCCCGGTCTCGTCCCCGCCGTCGATCCGCTGATCAGCTTCAACTACCTGGGGCAGTTCGACACGGCCACCGGCGGCGCGGGTCTCCTCGACCGGTCCGTCGCGGTCGACGGCCAGGAACACGGACCCGAGCAGGAGCGGAACCATCTGATCGACGTGGTCGCCGCCGTGGACGACGGCAGGTTCGTCGTCACCTGGTACTACTCGGCAGCCGTGCACCACCAGGAGACGGTCGCGGCCCTGGCCGAGGAGTTCGTCGCGGCTCTGCGGAGCGTGGCCCGAGGCTGACGTCCCGGGACCTCGCACCGCCTCGGCTCGCTCCGGTCGGGCCGCCCCGGCCGGAGGTCGCCGCCCCGCCCCGTCCCCGGCGCGGTGCCGACCTCCGTCCGGCCCCCCACCCCCATTCCCTCAGCCCTTCCGCCCCGCCCTTTTCTTGGTGTCACAAGGAGACGCGAGATGAGCACGCAACCGTCCCGGGAGAACCGGATCAGCGCCCTGCCCGCCCACATGCAGGAGTTGCTCAGGGCACGCATGGCCGGTGCCGTGGCGGCGGTCGACCCCGACGCGATATCTCCCGTCGGGCGCGGGGAGGGGGCGGAGCTTCCGGCATCGTTCGCGCAGCAACGCCTCTGGTTCCTGGAGGAGTTCAGGCCCGGAGGAACGGAGTACAACTCCGGTCTCGCCCTGCGCGTACGAGGCGACCTCGATGTCGCCGCGCTTCAAAGGGCCGTGGACACGCTCGTGGCCCGCCACGAGTCGCTGCGCACCACCTTCGATTCCGTCGACGGCCGGGTCGTCCAGGTGGTGCATTCCACGCTCGCCGTACCGATCGAGTACATCGAAGACACCGGACAGGACGTAGGGATCGGGCAGACCGGGGAATCCGGGCCGGGCGGGCAGCCCGATGTTGCGGGGGCCGCTGTCGACGATCTGCTGCGCGAGCGTCTGCTGACCCCGTTCGACCTGCGCGAAGGCCCGCTCGTACGCGTCTGCCTCGTACGAATCGGCGCCGACGAACACGCCCTGCTGCTCGCGATGCACCACATCGTCACCGACGGCCGGTCGCTGGACATCCTCACCGACGAACTCGGCCGGTGCTATGCGGCCGTCGTGCGCGGTGAGACGCCCGGACTCCCCTCCCTGCCGATCCAGTACGCGGACTTCGCCGTCTGGCAGCGGGACAAGGTCGACGGTTCGGATGTGCAGGAGGAGAAGGGGCTCGCGTACTGGCGTCAGCGGCTGGCCGGTCTGGAACCCCTGGAGCTGCCCACCGACCGGCCCCGCCCCGCCGTGCGGAGTTCGGCCGGCGCGGTCCACACGTTCCGTGTCGCGCCGGAGCTGGCAGGGCGCCTCGCCGCCACGGGCCGGGAACGGGGTGCGAGCCTCTTTGCGACACTGACGGCGGTGACGCAACTGCTCCTGTCGCGTTACAGCGGCCAGGACGACATCGCGCTCGGCACCGCCACCTCGGGCCGGGACCGCACCGAACTGGAGAACCTCGTCGGGTTCTTCGTCAACACCCTCGTGTTGCGTTCGCGGATCGACCCGACCGCCACGTTCGGCGACTTCCTCACGGACGTGAAGAACACGGTGCTGGAGGCGTTCGACCACCAGCACGTGCCGTTCGACCGAGTGGTCGAGGCCGTGGCCCCCGAGCGGGACACCAGCCGCATGCCCCTGGTCCAGGCCGTGGTGGTGCTCCAGAGCGCCACCGAGCCGGCTCCCGACTTCCCCGGCCTGAGCCTGGAGCCGATGGGGGTGACCCGGGATGCGCTGCCCTTCGACTTCATGCTCGAATTCGAGGAAAAGGGCGATGAGTTGATCGGCGCAATCGAATACAGCACGGATTTGTTCGATGCGGTGACGGTGGAGCGGATGGCGGGGCACTGGTTGGGTCTCGCAGAGGGGTTGGTGGCTGCTTCGGGTGTGGCGTTGGCAGAGGTGCCGATGCTGGGTGCGGGGGAGCGGGACCGGGTTATGGAGGCCGGCCGGGGTGCGGTGGTGGAGTTCGACGGTCGTGTGTCGGTGGTCGAGGCGTTTGCCCGCCGGGTCGCCGCGGCACCGGAGGCGGTGGCTGTGCGGTGTGGTGCCGCGAGGCTGTCCTACGTCGAGCTGGCGTCCGAGTCCGACCGTCTTGCCGCCGTCCTGGTGGAGCGTGGTGTGTCGTCCGAGTCCAGGGTCGGGCTGCTGTTGGAGCGGTCGGTGGACGTGGTCGTGGCGATGCTGGCCGTGTTGAAGGCGGGTGGTGTGTACGTACCGGTGCACGTCTCGTATCCGGAGGAGCGGGTGCGGCAGGTGCTGGCGCAGGCCGGTGCTGGGCTGGTGGTCACGGACCGGGGTGTGGACGAGGTCGCGGACATTCCGGCTCTCGCGGTGGATGCGGTGCCGGTGGGCTCTGGTGTGGTCGCGCCGGTCGTGGGGGCTGATTCTTTGGCGTATGTGATGTTCACGTCGGGGTCGACGGGTGTGCCGAAGGGTGTGGCGGTCACGCATGGGGACATCGTTGCGTTGGCGGCGGACGGTCGTTGGGGTTCGGGTGGGCATGGGGTGGTGTTGTTCCATTCGCCGCATTCGTTCGATGCGGCGACGTATGAGGTGTGGGTGCCGTTGCTGAATGGCGGGACCGTGGTCGTGGCGGAGGCGGAGTTGAGTGCGCCGGTGGTGCGTGAGGCGGCCCGGTCCGGGGTGTCGTCGGTGTTCTTGACGAAGGCGTTGTTCGATGTGTTGGCGGGGGAGGATCCGGGGTGTTTCGCGGGTCTGCGTGAGGTGTGGACGGGTGGTGAGGCGGCGTCGGGTGTGGCGATGGCGCGGATGCTGGAGTACTGCCCGGACACGGAGCTGATCCATGTCTACGGCCCGACGGAGTCGACCACGTTCGCGCTCTGCGGCCGACTCGGGGCCGAGGACACGAGCGGGTCCGCCGTCCCCCTGGGATCGGTCATGGACAACACCCGGGCGTATGTGCTGGATGCCGCGCTGCGGCCGGTGGGTGTGGGTGTGCCCGGCGAGTTGTATCTGGGCGGTTCGGGTCTGGCGCGTGGTTATGACGGCAGGTCCGATCTGACGTCGGAGCGGTTCGTGGCGGACCCGTTCGGTGAGGGCGACAGGCTGTATCGCACGGGTGATGTGGTGCGGTGGCGGGTGGATGGCCGGCTGGAGTTCCTGGGCCGTGGTGACGGTCAGGTGAAGGTGCGTGGTTTCCGTATCGAGTTGGCCGAGGTCGAGGCGGTGCTGTCCCGGCATGAATCGGTGGGTCGGGTGTCGGTGCAGGTCCGGGAGGACCGCCCGGGGGTGAAGCGTCTGGTGGCCTACGTGGTGCCTGGCGTCGGACGTGTCGTCGATGTCGCCGCTCTGCGTGGGCATGCGGGGGGTGCGTTGCCGGAGTACATGGTGCCGTCGGCGTTCGTGGTCCTGGACGAACTGCCGTTGAACGTGAACGGGAAGGTGGACCGGAGGGCGCTTCCCGCTCCGGAGGCGGAGGCGGGGGAGGAGTACGTCGCCCCGCGCACCGATGCCGAGCGTATCCTCGCGGGTGTCTGGGCGGACGTGCTCGGTGTCGAACGGGTCGGCGTCCACGACAACTTCTTCGCCCTCGGCGGCGACTCCATCGCCAGCCTCCAAGTCGTCTCCCGCGCCCGCGACGCCCTCGGCGTCGTGCTCTCGCCGCGCGCTCTGTTCGACCACCCCACCGTCGGCCGACTCGCCGTCTCCCTCACTCCCGCAGCGGCACCGGAGCCGGATTTCACGCCTCCTCCGCGACCGGCCGACGGACGGCTTCCTCTCTCCTATGCACAGGAACGCCTCTGGTTCCTCGACCAGTTCGCGCACACCACCGTCGAGTACAACGTGGTCGACGCCCTCCGTCTCACCGGCGCCCTCGACCTGTCCGCTCTGCGTGTCGCGCTCGCCGCCCTGGTCGCCCGGCACGAAGCGCTTCGTACGACGTTCGACGAGGTCGACGGCCGCGGCATCCAAGTGGTGCACGACACGAGCACCACCGTCGAACGGGCCACGGTGGCGATCGCCCCCACCGACGCCTTCTGTCTCCTCCGCGTCGTCGACGTCACGGGGAAGGAAGAACTGGACGCCCTTCTCGCCCAGGAGGCGACCGCTCCCTTCGATCTGCGCAACGGACCGTTGTTCCGTACGCTTCTGGCGCGCCGAGCCGATCGGCCGCAGGAGCATGTACTGGTGCTGTCGATGCACCACATCGTCACCGACGGCTGGTCCATGGGCGTGATCACCCGCGAGCTGAGCGCGCTCTACGCCGCCGCCCTCCGGGGTGTGGCCGCAGACCTCCCTGAACTTCCCTTCCAGTACCCGGACTTCGCCGTTCACCAGCGTGCACTGCGGCCGTCGGCCGATGGCGGTGGCGAATCGGTGGACGACGGTCTCGCCTACTGGCGGCAGCGGCTGGCCGGTCTTGAACCCCTGGACCTGTTCACCGACCGTCCCCGTCCGGCCGTCCGGACCAGCGCCGGTGCGTTGTACTCCTTCGATGTGCCCGGGGCCCTGGCCGACCGGTTGCGCGAGGTCGGCCGCGCGCACGGCGCCAGCCTCTTCATGAGCCTGACGGCGATCACCCAACTGCTTCTCTCGCGGTGGAGCGGGCAGCGTGACATCGCGCTGGGCACGGCGGTGTCGGGTCGTGAGCGCGCGGAGTGGGAGAACCTGGTCGGCTTCTTCGTCAACACGCTGGTCCTGCGGACGGATGTCGACGAGTCGCGCGGATTCGGTGAGTTCCTGGCGGCCGTGCGTGAGACGGTGCTGGGGGCCTTCGCCCACCAGGACGTGCCGTTCAGCAGGCTCGTCGAGGAGCTGGCCCCGGAGCGGGACACCAGCCGCACCCCTCTCGTGCAGGCGATGGTGAGTCTCCAGAACACCCCGACCGCGGACCTCGATCTGCCCGGCCTCCATGTGGAGCCGGTCGAACTGGACCGGGAGACAGCGCAGTTCGACCTGACCTTCGGCTTTCTTGAGGACGCGGGCCGGCTGCGTGCGGGCGTGGAGTACAACACCGATCTGTACGACGCCGACACCATCGGTCGTATGACGGCGCACTGGCTTGCTCTGGCGGAGGGGCTGCTCGCCGCCCCGGCCGATACCCCCCTTCACACCCTTGCCGCTGACCACGAAACCGCTGACAACGCGACCGCCAACCGCGGAACGGCGAACCGCGGAACGGCGAACCGCGGAACGGCCGACAACGGAGCCGTCGGCGACGGAACCGGCGCCCAGAAAATGACGCGCGGACCCCTCTCCGCGCCCGCCCTCTTCGCCTTGCGCGTCGCCGAGGCCCCCGACGCCCCGGCGCTCATCAGCGCGACCGCGCCCCACGCGGAACCCGTCTCCTACCGCGAGCTCGACCGACGGGCCAACCGCCTCGCCCGGCACCTGATGGAGGCGGGCATCGGCGTGGAATCGAGGGTCGCCCTGCTGCTGCCGCGCTCCGTGGACCAGGTCGTCGCCGTGCTGGGCGTCCTCAAGGCGGGCGCCACGTATGTTCCGGTGGACCCGGGATATCCCGAGGACCGGATCGGCTACATCCTGACGGACAGCGGCGCCGACCTGCTCCTCACCCGCACCACACTGCTCGGCAGGCTGCCCGCCTCCGGTACGCCCCGGGCGCTTCTGCTCGACGTGCCCGAGACCGTTCGCGCGCTCGCCGCGCAGGCCCCGGGCGCCCCGGGCGTCCATGTGCCGGCCGGCGCCGGGGCTTACGTCATCCACACCTCGGGGTCGACGGGCCGCCCCAAGGGCGTCGCCGTCACCCACGCGGGGATCGCGGCGCTGGCCCGTACACAGGCGGAACGGCTGGGTGCCGGTCCCGGTGCGCGGGTGCTGCAGTTCGCCTCGCCGGGCTTCGACGCCTCCTGGTGGGAGCTGTCCATGGCGCTCCTGACCGGCGCCGCCCTCGTCGTCGACGAGACACCGGGAGGGCGGGACGCCGACTGGGGGGCCAGGCTCGGTCCGGTCGTCGCCGCGACCGGGGTCACCCACGCAACCCTGCCGCCCACCCTGGTCGCCGCGCTCGACACGGCGGACCTGCCGCCGGTCCTGACCGTCGCGGGCGAGGCATGCACCGCCGACACGGCCGACCGGTGCGCGCCGGGGCGCACGATGCTCAACGCGTACGGGCCGACCGAGACCACCGTCTGCGCCACCATCAGCGCACCGCTCGTCGCCGGGGCGGGCGTACCGCCCATCGGCGGCCCCGTCACCGGCACGCGGGTGACCGTCCTCGACGCCTGGCTGCGGCCCGTGCCGGTCGGCGTCCCCGGCGAGTTGTACGTCTCCGGGACCGGACTCGCCCGTGGCTACCTGGGTCGGCCCGACCTCACGGCCACTTCGTTCGTCGCCGACCCGGGCGGGAGCGGCGAGCGCCTGTACCGCACGGGCGACATCGTGCGGCGGCGCGCGGACGGCACGCTGGAATACGTGCGGCGGGTCGGCGACGGCCAGGTCAAGGTGCGCGGCTTCCGGGTGGAGACCAGGGAGATCGAGCACGTGCTCGCGGCCCACGCCTCCGTGGCACAGGTCGTCGTCGACGCACTCGTGGACCGGCCGGGCGCGCCCGCCCGGCTCGTCGCCCATGTGGTGCCCGCGCCGGGCGGACGGGTGGACGCGGCGGTCCTGCGGGAGCACGCCGCCGCGACGCTGCCGGAGTACATGGTGCCGTCGGCGTTCACGACGCTGGACACGATCCCGCTGAACGCCAACGGCAAGGTCGACCGCAAGGCCCTGCCGACGCCCACGGCCGAGGCGACCGACGCGTACGTCGCTCCGCGCACGCCCGTCGAGGAGACCCTCGCCGCGATCTGGGCCGACGTGCTGGGCGTCGAACGGGTCGGCGTACACGACAACTTCTTCGACCTGGGCGGCGACTCCATCCTGAGCATCCAGCTCGTCGCCCAGGCCCGTCGGGCCGGCCTCGGCCTGTCGTCCCGCGACGTCTTCGCCCGGCAGACCGTCGCCGCCCTCGCGGGGCTCGTGGGCCTCACCGCGTCCGGGGACGCCGCGGGCCGGGACGGCGAGGGCGCCGGACCGGCCCTGACGGCCGAGCAGGGGGAGGTGACGGGCGAGGTCGCCCCGACACCCATCCGGGAGTGGTTCTTCGCCACGCACACCGAGGACCCGGCGCACTTCGCCATGTCGATGGCGTTCGAGCTGACCGAGGACCTGGACGTGTCCGCGTTCCGCGCGGCCGTGCGGGCCGTGCTGAGCCACCACGACGCACTCCGTACGGTCTTCGCCGAGACCCCGTCCGGTTCACCGACCGCGCGCATCGTGTCCGTCGCCGATCTGCCCGACCTCGGCGGCGTCGTGGAGGAGCACGACCTCTCCGCCGCCCCCGACCCCGAGGCCGTCTGGACCGAGCTGGCCTCCTCGGCCGCCTCCAGCATCCGCCTCGACCGGGCCCCGCTGCTCCGGGTCCTCGTCGCGCGGGGAGCCGGGCGGCGGCCCCGCGTGCAGTTCACCGCCCACCACCTGGTCGTCGACGGGGTGTCCTGGCGGATCCTGCTGGACGACATCGAGACGGCGTACCGGCAGGCACTCTCCGGCGAGTCGCCCGACCTCGGCGCGAAGACCACCTCGGTGCGCCAGTGGGCCGACCGCCTCGCCGCGCACCTTCGCGACGGCGGCTTCGACGACCAGCGCGCCTACTGGGCGTCCGCGCTGGACGGTGCGCCGACCGCGCTGCCGCTGGACACGCCCGGCGGTGACGACACCGTGGCCGCCGAGCGGACCGTGCTGTGCGAGCTGGGCGCCGACGAGACGACGGCACTGCTGCACCGTGTGCCCCAGGTGTACCGCACGCGCGTGGACGAGGTGCTGCTCGCGGCGCTCGCCCGTACCCTGCGCGGCTGGACCGGGCAGGACCGGGTGGCGGTGGACCTGGAGGGGCACGGGCGCGAGGAACTGTTCGACGACGTCGACCTGACCCGTACCGTCGGCTGGTTCACGTCGCTGTACCCGGTCGCGCTCCCGCTGCCCGCGGGTGACGCCTGGCCGGACACGATCGTCGCCGTCAAGGAGAGGCTGCGCGCCGTGCCCGACCGGGGCGTCGGCCACGGAGCACTCCACTTCCGCGGCACGGGCGCCCTTCCGGAGCGGCCGGGGGTCAGCTTCAACTACCACGGCCAGTTCGACGTGACGGCCGCCCCGAAGCCCGGAGCCCCCTCCGCTCCGCGGTCCGCTTCCCCGGCCGCCCCGCGTTCCGGATCGTCGCCCTCCACGCACCCCGACACGGATTCCCCGGCGCAGGCCCCGGGCGGCGGGCTCTACCGCGCCGAACTGCCCGACGCGGGCGGCGACCGCGGCGGTCGCGAGCGGCGCAGCCATCTCCTGGAGGTCGTCGGCGGTGTCCAGGACGGCCGGCTCGTCTTCTCCTGGACGTACTCGCCGGGGCTGCACCGCGAGGAGACCGTGCGGAGGCTGGCCGACGCCTTCACGGCCGCGCTCGCCGACTTCGTCGCGCACTGCGCGCAGCCCACGGCGGGCCGCTGCTCGCCCGCCGACTTCCCGCTCGTCGCGCTGACGCAGGACGAGGTGGACCGTGTCGTCGGCGACGGGCGGAATGTGACCGACGTGCTGCCGCTCACGCCGCTCCAGGCGGGAATGCTGTTCCACACCCTCGCCGCGCCGGAATCCGCCGCGTACCTGGAGCAGTTCGCCTGTGTCCTCGACGGCGTGACCGACGCCGCTGCGCTGGCCCGTGCCTGGCGGCGGGTGGCGGACCGGACGGACGCGCTGCGGGTGTCGGTGGCGTGGCAGGAGACCGAGCGGCCGGTACAGGTCGTGCACCGCGAGGCGCCGCTGCCGGTCGCGTTCCTCGACTGGTCCGCCTGCGCCGACGAGGAGGATCGCGCCGCGCGGGTCACGGCCCTGCTCGCGGCGGACCGCGAACGAGGCGTCGACCTCGGCACGGCGCCACCGGCCAGGCTCACCCTGGCCACGTTGCCCGGCGGGGCCGTACAGGTCCTCTGGACCTTCCACCATCTGCTCCTGGACGGGTGGAGCAGCGCCGCGCTCCTGTCGGACGTGATCGCCGAGTACGCGGCACTGACCGGCGCGGACACCGCGCGACCGGCCCCGGCGCGGGGGGCGTTCCGGGACTACCTGGAGTGGCTGGGGGCACGCGACCACGCCGAGGGGCGCGCCTACTGGCGGGAGCGGCTGGCCGGTTTCGCCGAGCCCGTGTCCCTGCCCTGCGACCGTCCGGCCTCCCGGGAACGCCAGGGACGCTCGACCGAGCGGGTACCGGTTGTGCTGTCGGCGGCCGAGGCGGAGCGGGCACGGGTGTTCGCGCGACGCCACCGGCTGACGCCGAACGCTGTCGTGCAGGGCGCCTGGTCGCTGCTCCTCGCGCACCACAGCGGAGCGCGGGACATCGTGTTCGGAGCGACGGTCTCCGGGCGGCCCGCCGAACTGCCCGGCTCCGACAGCATCCTGGGCCTGTTCATCAACACCCTCCCGGTGCGGGTGGACGTCTCCATGGACCACCCCGTCGTGCCCTGGCTGAGCGGGATCCAGGAACGGGCCGTCGAGGCCCGCCGGCACGAGTACGTGGCGCTGAGCGACATCGAGACCGAAGTCCCTTCCGGCACGGCGCTGTTCGAGACCCTGGTGGTGTTCGAGAACTACCCGGCGGACGCCGACGCCGCCGCCCGGCACGGGGTGGGGCTGCGGGAGGTGGAAGCCGTCGAGGCCACCAACTACCCGCTCACGCTCATCGCGGGCGGAGGCAGGGGCGACACCGGCGGGCTGAGCATGGACCTGGCCTACGACCCGCTGCTGTTCGACACCGTCACCGCGCGGCGGCTCGCCGAGCACCTGGCCCGCATGGTGCGGGAGCTGACCTCCGGGGAGGCGGCGACCCTCGCCGACGTGGCCCCGCTGTCCCCGTACGAGGTACGCCGCGCGGCGTACTGGGGCACCGGCCGCGATGGTTCCACTCCGGTCGCGTTCGGCGAGTGGTTCGCCGGACGGGCCGCCGCGTACGTGGACGCGCCCGCGCTGGCGTGGGGCGGCGAGGAGATCTCCTACCGCGAACTGGACGAACGGGCGGACCGGATGGCGGGGCTGCTGCGCGCCCGCGGCGTCCGGCTCGAATCACGGGTCGCGGTGATGCTGCCCCGCTCGCCCGAATGGGTGGTCACGGTGATCGCGGTACTGCGGGCCGGCGGCGTGTACGTCCCGGTCGACCCGGGCTGGCCCTCCGAGCGGCTGGACTACGTGCTCTCCGACTGCGGCGCGACCGTGCTGGTGACCGACCGGACCGGCGCCGACGCGCTCATCGCATCGCCCGCCCGGCCCGGGGGCGCCGCGCCCGTCGTCCTCACGGCCGACGACCCGGCACTCGTCCGGGCCGACGCCGGGGCCGCCACGCGGCCCGTGCGCGTGCCGGTACCGGCGTCGGCAGCGGCGTACGTCATCTACACCTCCGGCTCGACGGGCCGGCCGAAGGGCGTGGTGGTCCCGCACACCGGTCTGGCCTCCCTCGCCCGCACCATCCGCGACCTGGACGGGGAGGACACCGAGGCCCGGACCGTCCGGGAGCCGGACGGGCACGCCGCCGCGTACCGTGCGTCCGGAGACGGCGGGCGGTTCCTCCAGCTCGCGTCGTCGGGCTTCGACGCGTCCGTGCTCGAACTGCTGATGGCGTTCAGCGGCGGCGGTACCCTCGTCCTGCCCACCGACCCCGGCGCCCGGGACACGGACGGCGCCCCGCTGCCCAGCGGCCCGCTCGCCGGGGAGGACCTCGCCGACGTCCTGGAGCGGGAACGCGTCACGCACGCCTTCATCCCGCCGACCGTCCTCGGCAGCATCCCGGCCGGCCGGGCGCTGGGCCTGCGGACGCTGCTGTCGGGCGGTGAGGCGGTCACCGCGGACCTCGTCGCCCGCTGGGCCGACGGGCGCCGGATGCTGAACGCGTACGGCCCGACCGAGACCACGGTCGTCGCCACCCTCAGCGGGACGCTGCCGTCCGCCCCCGCGACCGCGGCGGCCGTGCCCCCGATCGGCGGCCCGGTCTCCGGCACGAAGGTGTCGGTGCTCGACGGACGGCTGCGCCCCGTCCCGGTCGGCGTACCCGGGGAGCTGTACGTGACGGGTGCGGGCGTGGCCCGCGGCTACCTGGGCCGCCCGGGCCTGACGGCCACCCGTTTCGTGCCCGACCCGGCCGACCCGAAGGGCGCCGCGCGGCTCTACCGGACCGGCGACATGGTGCGCTGGCGGGCCGACGGGCGGCTGGAGTTCGTCGGCCGCGCCGACGGCCAGGTGAAGATCCGCGGCCTGCGGATCGAGCTCGGCGAGATCGAGGCCGCGCTCGCCGCCCATCCCGCGGTCGAACAGGGCGCGGCCGTCGTACGGGAGGACCGGCCGGGCGCCAAGCGGATCGTGGCCTACACGGTTCCCGCCGAGGGCGCGACACCGTGCCCGCCCGAGGAACTGCGGTCCCACCTGGCCCGGACACTGCCCGACTACATGGTGCCGTCGGCCTACGTGACCCTGCCGGCGCTGCCGGTGAACGCGAGTGGCAAGACGGACCGCAAGGTGCTGCCCGCGCCGTCGGACACCGGGTCGGTCGCCGGGCGTGTCGGCCCGCGCACGGAGACCGAGCGGACGCTCTGCGCCATCTGGGCGGACGTGCTGAAGGTCGACGAGGTCGGGGTGCACGACACCTTCTTCGACCTGGGCGGTGACTCCATCCTCAGCATCCAGGTCGTGTCCCGGGCCCGCCGCGCCGGTCTCGAACTGTCCTCGCGGGACGTGTTCGTGGGCCAGACCGTCGCGGTTCTGGCGGCGGAGGCAGACGCGGCCCGCGACACGGTGTCCCCGGCGGTCATCGCCGAGGACACCGAGACCGGCGAACTGCCGCTCACCCCGATCGCGCGCTGGTTCTTCGAGACGCACCCCCTCGCCCCGGCCCACTTCGACATGACGAACTCCTTCGAACTCGCCCCTGGCACCGACCCGACAGCACTGAGGGCGGCCGTGGCGGCCCTGGTGGCCCGGCACGGGGCGCTGCGCTCCACCTACGCGCCCACCGGCCCGGACGGCCGGTGGACCGGGCACGTCGCGGCCGTCGAGGACACCGGCCCGGACGCCCTGTTCACCGTGCACGACCTGTCCGGCACGGCGGACGAGGACTCCGCGCACGCCCGTTGGGACACCGTCGTCCGCGCGGCGCAGGCCGGGTTCCGGCTCGGTGACGGCCCGCTGCTGCGGGTCCTGTACGCCGACCGGGGCCCCGGTCGCGCGCCCTGGCTCACGCTCACCGCGCACCACCTGGTCGTCGACGGCGTGTCCTGGCGGATCCTGCTCGACGACCTGGAGGCCGGCTACGCGCAGGCGGCGGCCGGTGAACCGGTCGAGGTGCGGCCCCGGACCTCGTCGGTGCGGCAGTGGACGCGCCGACTGGAACGGCACGTCGCGGAGGGCGGGTTCGACGCGGAGCTGGACCACTGGCGGGCCGCGGCCGACGCGGTGCGCGTGGCCGCGGGCACCCTGCCGGTCGACCGCCCGGACGCCCCCAACACCGGGGCGGAGCTGGACGCGGTGGCGGTCACCCTGAGCGCCGAGCGGACCCACGCGTTGCTGCACGCCGCGCCCGGCCGCTACCGCACCCGGATCGACGACCTGCTCCTGGCCGGGCTCGGCCGGGTCCTGTCGGACTGGACCGGCCGGGACGACCAGGTCGTCGCGCTGGAGAGCCACGGCCGGGAGGACCTCTTCGAGGACATCGACCTGTCGGGCACGGTCGGCTGGTTCACGGCCCTGCACCCCGTAGCGCTGCACACCCCGGCCGGGGCCGGCTGGACGGAGACCGTCCGGGCGGTCAAGCGCCGACTGCGGGCCGTACCGCACCACGGCGTCGGGCACGGCGCCCTGCGCTGGCTCGGAGAGGGCCTGCTCCCGGACGCGCCCCATCCGCAGATCAGCTTCAACTACCTGGGCCGGTTCGACATGGCGGGCGGCGCGGGCGGCGACAGCGGGGCGGGCCGCCTGATCCGCCGCGAACTGGACGTGGTCGGCCGTGACTTCGACCTCGGTGAGGCCAGGCCGCATCTGATCGATGTCGGTGCGCTGGTGCAGGAGGGCCGGCTGACCGTCAGCTGGTCGTACTCCACGGCACAGTACGAGCGGAGCACCATCGACGGTCTGGCGGACGCCTACGCGCGGGCGCTGGGAGAACTCGCCGAGGGAAGGTGACATGACCGGCAGCCGGTGACCACCGGAGGCGGGGGCGGGGCGGCGAGCGCCCCGCCCCCTTGCGTGCGGAGCGCCGTGGCCGGCCGACCGGGCTCCGCCGCACTCCGCGCGCTCCTCATGCCTTCCCGTCGTCCGGACGGGGCCTCACTGCCCTTCCCGTCAGGCCGGAAGCGCCCGAGGATCCATGACCCAGTGGTTGGTCCTGAACACACGGCCCGCGAACGTCGTGTCGGTCTCCGAGAGGAACCGGAAACCGACGGAGCGGCAGATGCCGTTCGACGCCGCGTTGCCCGTTGCCGGGAAGGCGTGCACGAGGCCCCAGCGGTCCTGATCCCGGGCCTGCTCCAGGAGGGCACGGACGGCGCGTTTGCCCAGTCCCCGCCGCTGGAACTCGGGCAGCACCATCCACCCGATCTCGGAGAACGGCCCGTCGCCGGCGTCGTGGGACCAGAGGTTCACCGTGCCCGCCACCACGCCGGGTTCGGCCGGATCGGGAATGATCATCTTGAGCCACGCGAGGTCGTCCGCCGCCTTCCGGGCATCCCGGCGGACCTTGTCCGCGATCCCCTCGCGCGGCAGAGGTCCGCCGAGATCGGCCATCATCTCGGGATCGCACTGCATCCGGATGTAGGCATCGACATCGTCCGGAATGACGTTGCGCAACCGCACGGGTTCCTCCTCGGTCTCATACGGATGGTCCCATGCCCCGGGAATGCCGGTCACAGGCCTCCCGGAGGCTGCGTCGGCGGGCATCCGTGCCCGCGCAGCGCGGTGAAGCAGGAAGCCCCCGGAAGGGTCGGACGACCCAGGCCGGAATCCCTGGACGTCAGGCCGGGGAGCACGTCAAAGCCATCCGCTGCGCTGTGCCTGCAGGGCCAGTTGGAAGCGGTTCACGGCGCCCAGCCGGGCCATCAGGATCTGCAGGCGGCGGAAGAGCGTGCGGCGGCTGATTCCCAGCTCGCGGGCGATGACGTCGTCGCCCGCGCCGCCCGCGAGAAGCCACAGCAGGCGGCGGTCGGCGGGGGACAGGCCGCCCGGGCGCGTGGTGCGGCCGTGCAGGGGCAGCGCGTTCTGCCAGCACTGCTCGAACAGCGCGATGAGAGCGGAGAGCAGACCGCACGGCTGCACGACCAGCATGGTGTTGTGGACGTCGGCCTCCTTGCTCGACAACGACACGAGGGCGTACGCCTCGTCGATGACGAGAAGCTTGACCGGCACCGACGGCAGCACCCGGGCCTGCTCGCCCGCCTTGACGCACGGCTCGACGGCATCCTTCAGATGTCCGGGGTGCTCCAGGGACTCCCGTGAGTACACGACACGCTGCGTCACACCCCGGGCCAGCGTCGCCAGCGCGTCCTCCGTGGCGCCCGTCAGAGGGAAGTACGGCGGGGACTCGAACTGCCGGATCTGATCGCGGGCGCTCATCCAGGCGCGACGCATCCTCGGGCCGATGGCCTCGCCGGTGACGACCTCGACGAGATGGTCGTTGTACGCGGCGAGCCGCTGCCGCCGGAACGATTCGAAAGCGCCCCCGATGGCGAGGCGCGACTCCTCGACCTCGGCCACGCGGTGCCGGGCGAGGACCTCCAGACCGGCGGTCGGCGGAACCGGGGCCACCACCTCCCCGCCCTCCTCCGCCGCACTGGCCAGACCGGCGTCGACCAACGCGCCGTAAGCAGCGGCCAGTTCCGGACCGTCCAGACCGACGGCGGCCGCGATCGCGCTCAGCGGGGCGGGAGCCAGTTCGAGCAGCGCCAGATAGACCCGGCCCGCCGCGTGATCGATGCCCAGGAGTCGAAGGGCCTCGCCGAGTCTCGCGTTCGTCATACGCCGCATTATCGACGGCTCCGGCCGGGGACGTGGCCGATCCGTGCCAGTGTCACTTTCCGGCACCGAGCGCGCCCGGCACGGGATACCGTCCCAGGAGCCGCCGACGACCGGCGGCGGCGAGGGCACCTCGGCCGCACCCGGGTCGGGTCCGTCCGCGGGGACACCCGTCCGCGCGGACGCTCCCGCCCTCGCCGCTGAGCGACCGAACCCGTCCAGAAGAAGGGTGTATGCCGTGGCGAAACGCCGGAAGAACGGTCAGTACTCAGGGATTTCCGAGGAGCTGTCCGCGCTGATGCGGACAGGGTGGGCGGAAACCGAGCAGCACGACCTCGGCCTCGACGAGCAGGCCCCGTACGCGGCCCGCCGCCGCGCCGCGCTCTCCGCGCGCTTTCCGGGCGAACGGCTCGTGATCCCCTCCGGACACCTCAAGATCCGTTCGAACGACGACGTCTACCCCTTCCGGCCGTACTCCGGCTACGTCCACATGACCGGGGACCGGGCCCGGGACAGCGCCCTCGTTCTCGAACCCCGGGCGGACGGCGGCCACGACGCCTTCTGCTACCGACTGCCGCGGGACAGCAGGAACGACGACGAGTTCTGGACCGGCGCCACCGCGGAGCTGTGGATGGGCCGACGCCGCACCCTCGCCGAGTCGGAGCAGGTCCTCGGTCTGCCCTGCCGGGACATCCGCACAGCGGCGGACGACCTGGCCGCCGCCCCTGGTGTGCCGACCCGGATCGTCCGGGGCACCGCCCCGTCCCTGGAGGCCGCCGTCGCCACGGAGAAGGAGCGCGACGCCGAACTGGTAGAGGCGCTCGACGATCTCCGCCTCGTCAAGGACGACTGGGAGATCGCGGAGCTCCGCAAGGCCGTGGACTCCACGGTGCGCGGATTCACCGATGTCGTCGGTGAGCTCTCCCGGGCGATCGCGTCGTCCGAGCGGTGGATCGAGGGCACGTTCTTCCGCCGTGCACGTCTGGAGGGCAACGCCGTCGGCTACGGCACGATCTGCGCCGCGGGCGAGCACGCCACGATCATGCACTGGACGGACAACGACGGCCCGGTGCGCCCGGGAGACCTGCTCCTGCTCGACGCCGGTGTCGAGACGCACACCCTCTACACCGCCGACGTCACGCGCACCCTGCCGGTCAACGGCACCTTCACCCCCTTGCAGCGCAAGGTCTACGACGCGGTGTACGAGGCCCAGGAAGCCGGCATCGCGACAGTCAAGCCGGGTGCCGCGTACCGCGACTTCCACGAGGCGGCCCAGCGCCATCTGGCGGCGCGGCTGGTCGAGTGGGGCTTCATCGAGGGTCCGGCGGACCGCGCGTACGAACTCGGCCTCCAGCGCCGCTTCACGCTGGCGGGCACCGGCCACATGCTCGGCCTGGACGTCCACGACTGCGCGCAGGCCCGGAACGAGGAGTACGTCGACGGCGTCCTGGAGCCGGGCATGGTGCTCACCGTCGAGCCCGGCCTGTACTTCCAGCCGGACGACCTCACCGTGCCCGAGGAGTGGCGCGGCATCGGCGTCCGGATCGAGGACGACCTGGTCGTCACCGACGACGGTCACGAGAACCTGTCGGCGGGCCTGCCCCGGTCCGCGGACGACGTCGAGGAGTGGATGGCCCGGTTCGCGGGCTGAGTCCGTCGAGGACGGGCCCGGCGCCGGGATCTCTCCGCGGGGAGCGGACTCCGGTGCCGGGCCCGGGACTTCGAAACCGTGCGCAACGCCCCCGAGAAGTGTCACGCCGGTGCCACGACCGGCCGTGGGGCGGCCCGGCCCACGGCAGGTCGTGGCCCGGGCCACCGGACAGGCCGGTCCCGACCGTCACCGAGCGGATCGGTGCCCGACGGGGGACAATGGCACCTCTGGGCCGGATGAGGTGGTGGGTGATGCCCGCATGGCATCTGCGCGACTATCACGACGACGATCTCGACCAGGCGATCCAGGTCTGGGACCAGAGCCGACAGGTCTGCCGTGACCCGGTCTTCCCCGTCTCCGAGGTGATGGCCGCGGCCAAGGCCGGTCAGCCCGCGGTGGTCGCGGTGGTCGGCGACGAACTGGTCGGCATGGCCGTGGCTCAGGCGTACGGTGGGCGAGGATGGATCCTCCTGGTCGCCCTGGCCTCCCGCTGGCGCGAGCGCGGGATAGGCAGCGCTCTCCTCGCCGAGTCGGAGCGTCGCCTGCGCGCATTGGGCGTGCGTCACGTCAGTGCACTGCTGCCCGCCGGTGCCGCCGGGACGAAGGCTCTGGAGAACGCGGGCTACCGGTTCCGTGACGACCTGACCTACTACGAGAAACTCGATCCGCCCGGAGCCGCGAACGCCGACGTCCTGGCGACGCTGGGCGGGCGCATGCTGCCCGGGGACCTCTGGGACGCCATGGCGGGAATGGACCGGGAGAAGCAGGTCGTCGAACGTCGTGTCGTGCTGCCGCTGAAGGAGCCGGCGCTGGCCGACCGCTACGGTGTGGCTCCGCCCAAGGCGATCATCCTGTTCGGCCCGCCCGGCACCGGCAAGACGAGTTTCGCCAAAGCGGTCGCCTCACGGCTCGGCTGGCCGTTCGTGGAACTCTTCCCGTCCCGGCTCGCGGCCGACACGAGCGAGGGGCTGGCCACGGCGCTGCGGGAGGCATTCGCGGAACTGGCGGAACTGGACTCGGTGCTGCTCTTCATCGACGAGGTCGAGGAGATCGCCGGCGTGCGGTCCGGGAAGGCGGTCGATCCCGGGCACGGGGTGACCAACGAGTTGCTCAAACTCATCCCCGTCTTCCGTGAACAGGACGCGCGCCTGCTGGCCTGCGCCACCAACTCGGTGCGCTCCCTCGACGCGGCCTTCCTGCGCCCCGGACGATTCGACTGCGTCATCCCCATCGGGCCCCCGGACGCGACCGCGCGCTCGGCGATCTGGGCCCGTTATCTCAGGACTGCCACCGACTCGATCGACCTGCCCCAACTGGTTGCGGCCAGCGAGCTGTTCACCCCTGCCGACATCGAGTTCGCGGCTCGCAAGGGCGCGCAGGCGGCGTTCGAGCGTGAAGTCACCCAGCGCCAGGGCCGGCCGGCCACCACCGAGGACTACCTGACCGCCATCGCCGACACACGGCCCACTCTCACCGCGCAGGCGATCGAGGAGTTCGCGGAGGACATCGAGAAATTCAGCCGACTATGAGCCTCGGTTCCTGCGGCGTGCTCCGCCCCCGACGGCGGGGTGCAGCGGATTCGGAGGCGCACGGTGCGACGCGCCTCGACCGTGGATATGGCCTCGCTCCGTACGGACAAGGCGTACTCCTCCGGACGTGGCAAGGGGGCGGGCGGTCGCAGACGTCCACGTCCGTCGAACCGCAGTATCGGTGAGGGCGTGAACCGACCGGCCGTCGGGCGGGCCTTCCTCCCGCCGCGGGGCGGCTACGCGAAGTCCTCGTCGCCGCCGAGCGCGGGGTCAGAAGGACGCGCCGTCATGGATCTCGGCTATGTATCCGCCAGGGAACTTCACGACGGCACTGTTGCGGCCCGCCGAGAGGCGGGGCCCCCACAACACCGTGGCACCGGCGGCCCTGGCCTTGCCCAGCGTCGTTGCGAGGTTCGCCACCCGGTACCCGGTCACCTCTCGCCCGAACGGATAGGGCAGATGTCCGTCGGAGACCGTGACGACGGTCTTCCCGAACGGCGAGGTCAGGCGGATCCTGCGGTACCTCTGCCCGGTCAGCCCGATCTCGCCCGCGTCCGCCTTCGGGGTGTCGGAGACGACCGAGCCGCCGGTGAACCTCAGATAGGAGCGCAGGAACGCGCTCACGGCGTCGGGCGAAACGTACACCCGGTTCTCCGGGACCGTCTCCAGCGGTTTGTACGCCGGAGCCTTGGTGTGCCAGTAGATCTGCGTGTTGACCCCGCCCGGGAACTGGATGACCGCGTCCTGACCGATGGGGTCGGGGAAGGGGGAGACGACGACGTCGGCCCCGCTGGCGCGCGCGTGCCGGATGCCGGCGTCCATGCCCGTCACGAGCCATCCGGTGCGCTCTGCTCCGAACGGGTACGGAACGGGCGTCTGGAAGTCGAAGACGGACAGGGTGCCGACCGGCGAGAGGATGAGTTCGGACTTCGTCCGACTGGGGGTGGGGGTGACGTCGGTGACCGATACGGCGGTGTTCGTCCCGCCGAAAGTGGCCTTCCAGCCGGCGGTGAAGGCGGGCACCTTGCCCGGTTCGACGTACACGTGCGTCGTGTCGTACTGAGGGCCGACCGCTATCCGGGTGCTGTCCTGGGCGGCGGCCTGTTCCGGGGCGTCCGCCGAGGTGGTGGCCGTGTGGGTGGCCAGCAGGCCGGACAGGGCAGCCAGGGGCGGAAGGCAGGCGAGAACGCGTTTCCTCATGAGGACTCCTCCGAGTCGGCAACGACAGCCGGGATGCGCTCGGCCCGGGCAGTCCCTGCCGGGGCCTTCCGTCGAATCCCTGTGACCGCGTACCGGGACCGCCTACCTACGCAGAGTAAAAAAGGTCCGCGCACGGCTGCACCTCGGAGAGCTCGGAGAGCCGATCACACCGCGAACGCCGGGCCGTCGCCGCCGCCCGCTCCTCGAACGACACCGGTACTTCCCCCGGGGCGGTGCCCGACCCCTGGGCCCGTCGTGCGGAGCCGGGACGGCGAGTGCCGGGTCGCCGCAGGCTCCGCGAGCCGCTCTCACCGCCGCGGAGCGGACTTCATGAGCCAGTTCACCGTACGGCTGACGTCGGACAGCGACAGGATTCCGACGAGTTCGCCCTCGTCCACGACCAGGACGCGGTGTCCGGCGCCGGGTTCCATACGGGGCAGTAGATCCGCGAGCGCGGTGGCCGGACCCGCGACGACGGTCTGTGACAGCGGCACCATCACCTCGCCGACCGTCACCGTCCCGCCCTGCCCGGGCGGCACCTGCCTGGCGGAGTTCAGGGTCACGAGCCCGACCGCTTCTCCGTGCTCGCCGGTCACGGGGAACGCCGAGTGCCGGTACCGGTATCGCGGGTCGGCCAGCAGGTCTGCCACCGTCAGGCCCATGGGCGCGGTGACCGGATCCCTCGTCATGACGTCACGCACCGGCACCCCTGCGAGCAGACCCCGCAGCTGGGCCTGCCTCCCCTCGGCGGTGGCGGCAGCGATGAGGAACCAGCCGATCAGGGCCAGCCAGAGTCCTCCGAACCCGCCGCCCCTCATGAACGCCACCAGACCCAGCACGACGAGCAGCCAGCCGAGGACGCGTCCCGCCGCGCTGGCCCCGGCGGTCGCCCGCAGCCGGTCTCCCGTACGCCACCACAAGAAGGCGCGCAACAGCCGTCCGCCGTCGAGCGGGGCGGCGGGAAGGGAGTTGAAGACGGCGAGCAGCAGGTTGATGCCCGCGAGCCAGGCCACCACCTCGATCAGGAGCCCGGGCGCGGACACCAGGGTGAGCAGCCAGTCGCCCAGGACGAAGAGTCCGCCCAGCAGCAGGCTGACCAGGGGACCGACACCCGCGATGCGCAGTTCCGCAGCCGGGTTCGACGCCTCCGACTTGAGCCGTGCCACCCCGCCCAGCAGCCACAGGACGATGTCGTCGACGGCCACCCCGTTGCGCCGGGCCACCACGGCGTGCGCGAGTTCGTGCGCCAGCAGTGAGGCCAGGAAGACCAGGGCGGCCCCGAGGCCCGCCGCCCAGTACACCACCGGGGCATGGCCCGGATACGTGTGGGGGAACCGGCCCTGTGCGAGGCCGAACGCGATGATGACGAAGATGAACAGCACGCTCCAGTGGACCCCGACCCGGACCCCCGCGATCCGCCCCAGTGCCAAGGTGGCCCGCACGGCGTCCCTCCTTGCTCGGCCTCTCTCCAGCGCCGCTCGACGTACGACAGGCCTCCGCCCGTGGCCGACGGGCCGGAGAGGGCGTCGGCGCCCAGCGGACTTCCGCCGAACAGGTTCAGGTCCCGTCGGGCCCGGTTCGGATCAGCGGAACGACGACGGCGACCACCGGCACGATGATGATCAGGATGATCCACACCCAAGGGGTCCGGTGCCTGCGAGACGGATCCTCCGGACCGCCTCCACGCGGCCGGTCCCCCGGAAGACCGGGGCATCGGGCCGGTCACGGCGGTAGAACTCGGAGTCGGACATGATGAAAGACCCTCTCTCGCCCCGTCGCCCCATTCGGGTGGGACGTCCCACATGCCCCATGGTCCCACTTCCGCCTCTTCCGCGACGCAGTGCCGTCGCCCGCCGGTCGGGGGAGCCTCGGCGGTTGTGCGCCGCACCCCGGGAGAATCCCCCGGGCCGGTGCGCGCGCGTGCCGGGCCCGGCCGGACGTGCCCGAAGACCGATGTCCCCGTTTGGCGGCACCGTGCGAGGGCCGTGCCCCTGATCTGCGTAATGCGGGAGTACGCGCAGGACAGTCCGCATAGTGCACAGGGGCGCACTGTGCGCCGCGGGCGCGCTTCCCCGGGTGTGCCACCCGCAGGCCGAGGAGGGAGTCGACCGGTGCTTCTGTTCCCCGGACGCAGGCGCGCGCTCAAGGAGAAGGCGCGCCGGATCGCCGAGGCGGGCTATGCCGCGGCCGACCGGCGTGCGCCCGTCTCGGAGGCCGCCCGGGGGATGATGCGCAAGGCGTTCCCCGACCACTGGTCCTTCCTCCTGGGCGAACTCGCCCTTTACAGCCTGATCGTCCTGGTGGTCACGGGCACCTTTCTGACGCTCTTCTTCGATCCCAGCATGAAGCAGGGGACGTACCTGGGTTCCTACAGTCCGCTGCATGGCCTGAGGGTCTCTCAGGCGTACGCCACGACGCTGCACATCAGTTTCGACGTGCGGGGCGGTCTGCTGGTCCGGCAGATGCACCACTGGGCCGCCCTGATCTTCGTAGCGGCCGTGGGAGCGCATCTGCTCCGGGTGTTCTTCACCGGTGCGTTCCGTCGGCCCCGGGAGGGCAACTGGATGGTGGGCGTGACGCTGTTCCTCCTCGCCCTTCTGGAGGGCTTCTGCGGCTACTCCCTGCCGGACGACCTGCTGTCCGGAACCGGACTGCGCACCGCGGACACCATCGTGGGCTCCCTGCCCGTCGTCGGCACATATCTGAGTCATTTCCTGTGGGGCGGAGCGTTCCCGGGCCAGTCGATCCTCCCGCGCCTCTACATCGTCCATGTCCTGTTCGTCCCCGGTCTTCTCATCGGCCTGGTGATCCTCCACCTGGGAATGGTCGTGTACCTGAAACACACTCAGTGGTCGGCACCGGGGAGGACCAACCGCAACGCGGTGGGACAGCCGATGTTCCCGCACTTCACCGCCAAGTCGGCGGGACTGAGCATGATGGTCGCCGCTGTCATCGCGTGGCTCGGCGCCACCGCCCAGATCAATCCGGTGTGGAGCTACGGCCCCTACCGGGCGGATCAGGTCTCCACCGGGTCGCAGCCGGACTGGTACGTCGGGTTCCTGGAAGGCGCGCTGCGGCTCATGCCCGCCTGGGAGAACGAGGTGGCGGGACACACGCTGATGTGGAACGTGCTGGTTCCGGCGGTGCTGCTGCCGGGGGTGTTCTTCCTGGTTCTCTACCTGTACCCCTTCTTCGAGAAGTGGATCACCGGTGACGTGGGCGAGCACCACCTGTGCGACCGCCCCCGGGACCGTGCCACGCGCACGGGCCTGGGCGTGGCGGCCATCGTCTTCTACGCGGTGCTGCTGGCCGCGGGTGGCAACGACGTGACGGCGTTCGTCTTCGATGTCTCCATCGAGACACTGACATGGATCCTCAGGGTCGTGCTGATCGTGGGGCCTGTGATCGCCTACCTCGTCACCAAGCGTGTGTGTCTCGCGTTGCAGGCACGCGAACGTCAGCTGGTGGAAAAGGGACGGGAGACGGGGCGTGTGGAGCAGAACGTCTACGGCGCGATCAGCGGCGGCCGCCGGCCGCTCGACAGCATGCGGCGCTACCGGGCACTGGTGAGGGACGTCCCCCGGCCGCTGGCCGCGCCCGGCAGGAGGGCATCGCGCCGGGCCCGCGTCCGCTTCCGGCTGAGCAATTGGTACTACGGCGACCGGGTCGACATGCCGACGACGGAGGAACAGCGCGCACAGATCGAGGAGAGGCTCAGAGATCCGGTCGACGAGTCGGAGAAGCGGTGAGGGACGGTCGCCCCGGTCACGCGACAGCGGCGCGTCCGTATGCCGGGTCCGGCGTCGGCACGCGCCGCCTCTCCTGAGCGGTCTCAGTCCTCCCGGTCGGCGAACTGGAACGTCATGCCGAAGACCCCGCACAGGGTGACGCCGAGGCCGATGAGGAACAGGAAGAGCGCATAGACCACGCCCAGGGCCATCAGCACCATCCCCACGGCGACGGTCACCGGATAGGCGCTGTGCGGCGGGAAGAAGTCCACGAGGCCGGAACGCTCCCGGATGTCCGAGTCCGGACGGTCCTCGGGTCGCGCGCCCCTCCTGCGGTGGTTCGCCCAGCAGAAGAAGCTGACGAGCGCCGACATGAGGAAGGAGACGGTGAGCGCCGCGGCGCCGGCCGGTTCGCGCGCGAACCAGATGTAGGCGGCGCCGGTGAGCAGGAAGAACAGCGCCACAACGGCGAAGAGTCGGGCCTCCGGCCTCATGCGCCCCGCCCTCCGGTCGTGTCCGGTGCGGGGGTGTTTCCGCCCGGCCCCGCCGCCTTCGGCGCGAGTGCCTCCGGATGGTGGAGATCGAACGCGGGGGAGTCGGAGCGGATCCGCGGCAGTGACTCGAAGTTGTGCCGCGGCGGGGGACAGGAGGTGGCCCATTCCAGCGAACGGCCGAATCCCCAGGGGTCGTTCACCGTCACCGCCGGAGCGTGCCGGGCCGTCTTCCAGACGTTGTGGAGGAAGGGCAGTGTGGAGATCCCGAGCAGGAAGGCGCCCATCGAGGAGACGGTGTTGAGCACGGTGAAGCCGTCGTTCGCGAGATAGTCCGCGTACCGGCGGGGCATCCCCATCTCACCGAGCCAGTGCTGGACGAGAAAGGTGGTCTGGAATCCGATGAACAGCGTCCAGAAGTGGATCCGGCCGAGCCGTTCGTCGAGCATTCTGCCGGTCATCTTGGGCCACCAGAAGTAGAAGCCGCCGAACATGGCGAAGACGATGGTGCCGAACAGCACGTAGTGGAGGTGGGCCACGACGAAATAGCTGTCGGTGACGTGGAAGTCCAGTGGCGGCGACGCGACAAGGACGCCGCTCAGTCCGCCCAGGAGAAACGTGGTGAGAAAGCCGAGGGCCCAGAGCATCGGTGTCTCGAACGACAGGCTTCCGTGCCACATCGTGCCGATCCAGTTGAAGAACTTCACACCGGTCGGCACCGCGATCAGGAACGACATGAGCGAGAAGAAGGGCAGCAGCACGGCCCCCGTGGCGAACATGTGGTGAGCCCAGACGGAGGCCGAGAGCATGGTGATGGCGATGGTGGCCCCCACCATCCCGACGTAGCCGAAGACGGGCTTGCGGCTGAACACGGGAAGGATCTCTGTCACGACGCCGAAGAACGGCAGCGCGACGATGTAGACCTCCGGATGTCCGAAGAACCAGAACAGGTGCTGCCAGAGCAGCGCCCCGCCGTTGGCGGCATCGAAGACGTGCGCCCCGAACTTGCGGTCGGCCATCAGCACCAGCAGTGCCGCCGTCAGCACCGGGAACGCCAGCAGGACCAGGACCGAGGTGAAGAGGACATTCCAGGTGAAGATCGGCATCCGGAACAACGTCATTCCCGGGGCGCGCAGGCAGACGATCGTGGCGATGAAGTTGACCGACCCCAGCGTGGTGCTGATGCCGCTCAGGACCAGCCCCATGGCCCAGAGGTCACCGCCGGCCCCGGGCGTGCGGATGGCGCTGTTCAGGGGGGCGTAGGCGAACCAGCCGAAGGAGGCGGCACCGCCGGGGACGACGAGACCGCCGACGACCATCAGCCCTCCGAAGAGGAAGAGCCAGTAGGTCAGCGCGTTGAGCCGCGGAAACGCCACGTCGGGCGAGCCGATCTGCAGCGGCATGACGGCGTTCGCGAACCCGGCGAACGTCGGCGTCGCGAACAGCAGCATCATGACCGTGCCGTGCACGGTGAACAGCTGGTTGTACTGCGTCGGATTCAGGATCTGGAGCCCCGGCCGTGCCAGTTCGGCGCGCATGACCATCGCCAGAACCCCGGCGAGCAGGAAGAAGGCGAACGAGGTGACGAGGTACATGTTGCCGATCGTCTTGTGATCGGTGGTCGTCACGATCTCCCGGATCCGGCAGCCCATGCGCACACGGGGGTTGTCGGTCACAGCCTTCTCCGGCGGTGTCCGCTGCAGGTGTTCCAGCTGTGACATGGTGCCTCCGTGGTTCCGCGCGGCGGCGGTGACGGGGCCCGCCGCCGCGCAAGCTGGGTGGTCTCCTTCTGACGGCCGGACACCTTCCTGTGAGCCGATGACCCGCCGCGGGCACCGGTGGGCGTCCGCGTTCGGCGGCACGGGACGCCGGTGACATGGCGGTGAGGCCACGGCGGAGTGCCGCTGGGGAGGGGAGTGGGCCGTCCTCCCGGACGGAGGGCGGTGGGGAACGAGGAGAGACGGCTCCGCTTCGGTCACGGCCGGGCCCAGGCAGAGCCGTGACGGTGTCCGGCACCCCGAGTTCCGGACACCGTCACGGGGAGCCGAAGCGGGTAGCGGCTCTCCACCGATATGAACGAAACCCCCTCCGCCGAGGATTCGCCGCCGAACGGGTGAGCGGTTCAGGCCGACGGGGAGCGCCGTTGCGCCCCTGCTGGAGCGATGCGTTCCGGTAGCCGTCCCACCCGCCATGGGGTCGACGGCAGAAAGCGTTTTCTACATACGGGGATCCGGTCGGCGCGGCGGGCCCACTCCGCCCGTCGCCGGTGCGCGCGGCCATCCGTTACGCGAACACGTCGAGGCTGCCTGTCATACCAACACGGCATAGACGAGGAAGAAGGCCGCGACGAACACGACGACGACAAGAATGGCGATCAGTGGCCCTGCCGCCCATCCCCTGGGGGGTTCGTTGCGCGGCCCTGCTTCGGAGGTGCTGCCTTCGGCAGGGGGCGTCTCGCCGGGAGGGACGCCGCCGCCGGGCTCCAGGCCGGTCGTATGGCGCGGATCAGGATCCGGGTTCCCAATGGTCATACTCTGTATTTACCCATCTGATATGAATCGCACCATCTCCTCGTGGAGAGGTCTGCTCTTCATCGGGCCTGTGCCCGACGCTGTCGGGCCGGTGTCCGGCGTTCTGCCGCTCGGACCCTGCGACGGGATGGATCGCTGCCGAGCCGTCGGGGTCTGTGCCCCTTTGTGCGGGACAGCTCGAGGCTGAGGGGGACGGTGGAAAGCTCTATACCATGAAGTAGCGCCGCCTTGTGGTGAGAACAGTAGGTTATCTCCGCCTTCGGAGAGTCACGCGCGGCCGGGGGCGCACTGAGCGACGCGGCCGAAGTCCTGAGCAACGCTCTCAAAGGGAGACCGCGACGACGAGGAGACCGCGCAGGCCGAGGAGGAGCGGGAGCGGCCGAGGCGTCGGCCCGCTCCCCGGCGCCGGAGGGAGTGAGTCATGGCCGTGTACGTGTACACCGTCGTGGACAGAACTCATCCGCAGCGGCTGGACGGCCTGCCCGGCGTGGGCGACCCGCCGACGACCCTGCGCACCGTGGGCTCGGAGAAGCTGTCCGCCGTGGTCAGCGACGCCCCGGAGGGGCTGCGGCCCGAACGCCGGGACCTCGCCGCACATCACGCGGTGCAGGAGCGTCTGATGGGCGACGGCGCCGCACTTCCCATGCGGTTCGGCTCCATCACGACGGACGACGGCGCGGTACGCGCAGTGCTGGAGCAGCGCACCGAATGGTTCCTCGATCGTCTGCGGGCACTGGAAGGGTGCGTCGAGTACAACCTGAAAGCCGGGCAGGACCGGAGCGCACTGCTGCGGCAGATCCTGCGTGATTCCGAAGCGGCGCGCAGGCTGAACGACGAGATCAGAGGCGGTCGTGACGATCCGCAACTTCCTTTCGTGCTCCGTGAGTTGATGGACGGCGAGGTGCGGGACCGACAGGGGCGCACGGCCGAGACGATCGTCGATTCTCTGCGCGGCTTCGCTCGGGAGGAACACGCGTCACAGTCGGCGGGGGACGACTTCCTCAACGCGTCCTTCCTGGTGGAGCAGGGGAAGGAGAAGTCCTTCCGCGCCGCCGAACGGGAACTCGCGAAAGGACTCGGACCGGACTACGACCTGCGGCTGCGTGGACCGCTGGCCCCGTACAGCTTCGTTTAGCAGGCGGGACGGGACCGCTCCTCACCCAACTGGTCGCTCTCCCCCCTGGCCCCCGTGCGCGGGGTGGCGTGGGTGATCGGGCGCGTCGTGGAGGCGGCGGAGAACGAGTACGACGACCCCGGGCCGGTCGAACGGGAACCCGCCGCCCTCGAACGCCGGCTCCTCTCGGGTGAGACCGACGAGGAGACGTCCGACCGGCGCGGGACGAACCCTTGGACCGGTCGGACGAGATCAGGGCCCGTGGCCGGGGCGAACACCGCCTGAACAGGCAGCGGACTCCTCCGTGGGGCCGCACGGTTCCTCGGCCGAGGCCTTCCTCCCGCGGCCGGGGCCTTCTCGTGCGGCGCGGCGCGGTGGACGCGTCCCCGGCGTCGTCCACGGCATCGGCGCCGTGCGGTCGATTCACGCCCTGAACGAGCTGCGGACGGTGGCCGCCCGGGGGCCGGCGACGAGCCGTTGCCGCCGGGCTCCGCAGGGTGCTCCTGGTGGTGGTTGGGCCGAATGGAGCAGACAGGGATGGGCGAGCGGCGCAAAGAGGGAAGCTCGTTCGGAGAGAACTCCGGATCCAGGCGCGGGAAGGGAGGCCGACGGTGGCCACGATGACGGGCGAGACGCGGGACGGTTCGGTGTCGGGGTGTCTCAGGTTGCCCGGCATCGTGCTCGGGGTGGGGATGGGCGGGTTCGCCGACGGCATTCTGCTGCACCAGGTCCTGCAGTGGCACCACATGCTCAGCAGCACCGACCACGACCGTATCGGAATCAAGTACTACGACCCGAACACGGTTTCCGGCCTGGAGATGAACACCATGTGGGACGGCTTCTTCCACACCGTGTGCTGGCTCGCCGTACTGATCGGACTGGCCATCCTGTACGCCCGCGTCACCCGCGACCGGCTACGGGTGTGGCGGTCGCGGGTGCTGTGGGGCTGGATGCTCGTCGGCTGGGGCCTGTTCAACCTCGTCGAGGGCGTCCTGGACCACCACGTCCTGGGCATCCACCACGTCCGCCCCGGAGACGGCCAGGTCTGGTGGGACATCGGCTTCCTGGCCCTGGGTGCTGTGCTGATCGCTGCCGGCTACCTGCTGCAGCGCAGCGGCCGGCCCTTCGACCCGGCCGTGCCCGCCCGCCACCGGGAAGGCCGTCACGCCTGATGGGACATGACGTGTCCGTGCACCAGCCCCTGGGCAACGGGGCCCTTGAGACGCTGCTGCCCGTCCTCGCCCTGTCGGCAGCCGCCGGCGCGTACCTGCTGCTGGCACACCGGGCCCGCCGCCGCAACCCGGTCCTGGGCTGGAGTCCGTGGCGAACGGCGAGCTTCCTGACCGGGACCGTCCTGCTCGGGGCGGCTCTGCTGCCGCCGGTGGCGTCCCTGGCCCACGACGACTTCCGCGCGCACATGATCCAGCATCTGCTCATCGGCATGTACTCGCCGCTCGCGCTCGTCCTGGCAGCGCCCGTCACCCTTCTGCTGCGCACCCTGCCCGCGCCCCGGGCCCGTCGGCTGACCGGCATGCTGCGCAGCACGCCGGCCCGGTTCGTCGCCCGACCGGTGGTGGCCCTCACGCTCTCCGTCGGCAGCCTCGTCCCGCTCTACTTCACTCCCTTGTACAACGCGATCGCGGGTGTACCGGCGGCGCATTGGCTGTTGCACGCGCATTTCTTCCTGTCCGGATGCCTGTTCACCCACGCCATCGCCGGTCCCGACCCCGCCCCGTCGCGACCGGGCGTGCGCGCACGTCTGGTCTGCCTCGGGGTGGCCGTCGCGATGCACGCGGTGGTCTCGCAACTCATGTACGGCGGCTTCCGGGTCCACATCCACGCGCCGGTCGACCAGGTCCGAGGGGGCGCGGAGATCATGTACTACGGCGGTGACGGCGCCGAACTGCTCCTGGCCGCCGCTTGGGTGACCACGTGGCGACCCGACCGCCGGCGTACGGCACCGCCACGCGTCGCCGAGACCGGAGCGCGGAGGCAGGGCGCCGAGGCGGATTCGTCGGCCCCTGTCTCGCCGGGACCATCGCGACCGCGAATGGTGGCTTCACCCACGCACGATTGGTCATCGCCATTACCATGACCACCGGAACGGCTGTCTTGCTGACCACAGGGCGCTGGACAGTAAGGACTGGACGGGAGTCTGTCGTGACCACCGCACTGATCATCGGCGACATTCAGCAGGGCATCACGAGCAGCTACCCGTTCGCCAGGCGTGTCGTGCCGCCGCTCACCGAACTGCTGCCGCGCGCCCGCGCGGCCGGTGCCCTCGTTGTGTTCGTGCACTTCGCCTTCCGGGGCAACGGGACCGACCTGCCACCGGGCAACGCACTCTTCAGGACGTTCTACGAAGCCGGGGACGCCTTTCATGAGGGATCGGCCGGAACGGAGATCGCTCTGCCGGTCGCGGACGAGGACGTCGTCGTGATGAAGCGCCGCGCCAGCGCGTTCGCCGGCACGGATCTTGACCTGGTGCTCCGTGCGAGCGGTGTCGGCGCCGTCGCGATCGCCGGGGTCGCGACCAGCGCGATGGTGGCTGCGACGTGCTATGACGCGGCGGACCGCGGCTATGAGGTGACCGTGCTGCGTGATGGTTGCGCCGACGGTGACGCGGCGATGCACGACTTCTTCATGGACGCGGTCTTCCCCAGCCGGGGATTCGAGGTCATGCCCTGCGCCGGTTGGCGTGGGGAACAGAATTGATCTCGACCGCGGTCATTCTCCGATGGCGGCGACGGTGATGGTGGCTTCGCATCGGACGGCGAGCTTGTCGTGCCTGGTCACCACGGAGCGGGTCCTTTTCAGATGGTTGCTGCTCCTGCAGGCAACAGCGGTTCCGTGCACACACATTGACTGCTCGTCGGATCGTCCCCACCTACGGTGATCACGGCAGACCGGGATCGGCTTCTGAGAGAGTCCTGGTCTCCGACGGCCTGGTCGGACTGTGATGCCCGCGTCCCGCCCTCGACGAGGCTCGCGGACAGGTGAGCGGCGAGAGCGGCCTGCAGTGCCCGGGGCCTCGACCGGCCAGGTGCCCGCAGACGATGACCTCCAGGGTGGCCCGCGGGATGCCCTGGAGGTCATCGGCGTGGTCCCGGGGAAGTGGCCGTGTCGTGCGAACCGCCGACCACCAGGGTGGACGCGCTGATCCGTCCCAGGGCGGGGCGCAGATGCGACGCGGCGAGGGCGTCGCAGCAGGCCGCCTACCCCGCCGGGTCGGCTTCGGCGAGGTTGTCGAACAGCCTGCGGCCGAAAGGGGTGCCTGCGGTGTCCGCGGCAGCGAACCAGCGGTCCGGGATGGTCGGAAGAAGGGGGGGGCGGTGCCCTCGTGCCGGACGAGCTCCGCCCGCCGGCGCCGGGTCCCGGGCGCCCCGAAGTGCCCGGAGGAACGGCGGCCAGGGAGGCGATCCGCTCCGGGCCGCACAGGGAGGCCGCGCGGCACCCCGTCGTGCGGACCCCTCGTGCACCGTCCGCGACGGCTTTACGACCCGGGGAGCAATAGGGAGCGGGCTCCCTATTGCTCCCCAGGTCGTTAGATTGGGAGGATGCACGAGGGCATGGTCACCCTGTTCCTCGGCGGGGACGTGATGCTCGGCCGGGGCATCGATCAGATCCTTCCGCACCCCGGTGATCCGGCGCTGCGAGAGCCGTACGTCCACGACGCCCGGGCCTACGTCGAGCTGGCCGAGGCGGCGAACGGGCCGATTCCCCGGCCGGTCGACTTCCGCCGGCCGTGGGGCGAGGCGCTGCCGGTCCTGGACCGCGCGGCCCCCGACGTGCGGGTGGTCAATCTGGAGACCGCCGTCACCGGCGACGGGGACTTCGCGCCCGGCAAGGACGTCCACTACCGGATGAGCCCGGCCAACCTGCCCTGCCTGGCCGCGGCCCGCCCGGATGTCTGCGCGCTGGCCAACAACCATGTGCTCGACTTCGGCCCGCGCGGTCTCCATGAGACGCTCGACGCCCTGGCGGAGGCGGGGCTGCGGACCGCGGGCGCGGGCCGGGACGCGGTGCGAGCGGGACGGCCGGCGATCGTGCCCCTGCGCGCCGGCGGGCGGGTGCTGGTCTTCTCCTTCGGGATGCCGTCCAGCGGGATCCCCGTGGACTGGGCCGCCACCGGGCAGCGGGCCGGTGTCGACGTCGTCGCGGAGCCCTCGGTGGCCGCCGCGGCCGCGTTCGCCGACCGCCTGCGGCAGGTCCGGCGACCGGGGGACATCACGGTCGCCTCGGTCCACTGGGGCCCCAACTGGGGCTACGGCGTCTCCCGCTCCGAGGTCCGCTTCGCCCACGCACTCCTCGACGCGGGCGTGGACGTCGTGCACGGCCATTCCTCGCACCACCCCCGCCCGCTGGAGCTGTACAAGGACGGGCTCGTCCTGTACGGCTGCGGCGACCTCGTCGACGACTACGAGGGCATCGGCGGCTACGAGAGCTACCGGGACGACCTGCGGCTGCTGTACCTGGTGTCGGTGGAGGCGGACACCGGCCGACTGGTCGACGTGCGGATGGTGCCCCTGCGGGCGCGCAGAATGCGTCTCGAGCCCGCCTCGCCGGAGGACACCGAGTGGCTGCGCGCCGTCCTGGACAGGCACAGCCGGGCGTTCGGCACCCGCGTCGACGGCGGTCCCGACGGCACACTCACGCTGCGGACCCCGCGCGCCGCGCCGCGCACATGACACGGACGTGTTGCGACCCGGAGAACCATCCCCGGCGCCCGCCCCGTCGCACGGGAGAGGGGAGCGGGCCCGTGGTCACTTCGCGTACTCGATGTCCTGCTCGTCGATGTGCACGGAGTTCGGCACCATGGCCTGCGGGCGGACCACGTCCTTGAGCAGGAAGAGCGCCAGGTCCTTCGCGCTCCTGCCGCGCGGCGCCTTTCCCGCCTGCGGATCCACCGTACTGATCCGGGCCACTTCGGCCAGGAGCCGTTCGACGAGGCCGGGGATGATGTCCGGGCCGACCAGGACGTTCCGGTGGAGTAGCTCGGGGCGCTCCAGAACGGCCTTCTGAGGCCCGGTGTAGCGCTGCCTGGAATTGGTTTCCTCGGCTATCCGAGTCCGGATCTTGTTCGACTCCGTGCGGCGTTCATCGGTCATGGAACGTGGTTTTCCGGGCCCTGGGGGCGAGGGTGCGCTTGTCGGTGCCGCCGGCGCCGATCACGACGTGGTTGCCCGATGTGTACGCGCGGGCGCCGACTTCGGCGGCGGAGGCCCGGGCGGCGCTGCCGTCGTGGACGCGTACGTCGGAGAAGTCGGCTTCGAGACGTGCCTCCATCTCGGTCCGGGTTGCGTCGTCGAGGGGCTTGCCACCGGTACGCAGGACGTTGTGGACGGCGGACCGCTGCACCGCGGGCTGCTGGGCCTGCCGGTGTCCGCGGTCCGTGCTGTGCTGGTGCTCCTCCTGGCCCATGGCTGCCCGGCCTGACGGAGCATCTGGACAAGGGCCGGGTTCCCGGCCGTGCTCTGCAGCGGGAGGACGCCCTCGGGCGGCATCCGCTCGTCCGCCGCGGGCTTGCGGGCCGGCGCATGCCAGGTCGCCGCGGCGGTCGGTCTCACGTGGTCGTGATCGCGCAAGGGGTCCTCTTTCCGCGTAGGTACGTATCTCCTTCTGCATACGTCGCGCCTCCCGCCCGACCCAGGTGCTGAGAGGCAGAGAAGAGCGGGCGGGCGGGCAGACTGTGGGGCCTGGAGCCCCGGCGAGGGAGCTTGATCCGGCCCAGCGTGCAAGGGAGTCCGCGAGACCCCGGAGGAACGCGCCGCCGAGGACCTTCGCGTGGACACCACGACGGCGGCGCTGTCGCCGCTCCGGTCAACTCCCGAGCGGTGTCCGGCCTCACGTCCGCTTGAAGAATTCGACCTCCCCGACCGCGATGGGCCGCCCCTCGCCCTGGCCGGACGCGGCCCGCAGCACGAGCCGGACGGAGACGACGTCGCTGATGCCGGTCCGTACGGTCTGCGGGCCCGGTTCGTCGGCGAGTGCCACCGCCTTCTCATGGACCTCGCCGTCCGTCGTGGTGACGATCAGATCGGCCCGAGTGGGCCTGGCCCCCTGCCGGAACTCCTGGGGCTCCTTCGACACACCGGTGTGCACCACGACGCCGACCAGCCGGAACGGCTTGTCGAAGAAACAGGTCAAGGACGAACCGAGCGTGGGCGCCCCCCAGTACGTGTTGGTCACCCCGTCGATGGCCGCGGTTGCCGGATGACCGGGGGACTGGGAGCTCGCGGTGGCCTTCGCCGGGCTGATCTCCGCCGTCCCGCCGCGCTTGTCCCGCACGTCCTCGAAGAGGTAGCGCCCGGCCGGCAGGAGCAGGAAGCCCGCGAACAGCACCCCGACGACCGCCAGCACCAGCAGGGTCCGCCGCAGCGCCCGGCCCGATCCGCCCCGCACGCGGCGGCGGAACGGCCACACCGTGCGCCACCACGGCAGCGGTTTCGGCTGCTCGCGGGTGTCCAGCGGTGCGGCGCAGCGTCGGCAGAACCGGCGTCCCGGAAGGTTCGGGGTGCCGCACGCCGGGCACGGCGGCCCCCCGGCGTCCTCCTCCGCTGCCACGGGCCTGACGACGGGGCGCCGGGCGATCGGCTCGGCAGGCCGCACCGCGACCACGGGCACGTCCTCCTCCGCCGATGGTTCCGGCGGGACAGGGGCGGGCCGCCGGGGCGGTTCCGGGGCCGCTGCGGGCACCGACGGGGCCGGTCCGGCGGACTCCGGCACGCGCGACCGCGTCGGTTCCACCGGTGGCTCCGGGCGTGGGGAGGCCGACGCCCCGGCCCCGGGATCGGGGGCGGCACCGCTCCCGGGAGAGGCCGGGGCCCGGCCCGTCGGCCCGGCCGTCGGCTCCGCCGGGGCGGCGGGTTCCGCCGGGTCGACGGGTTCCGCGGCGGGAGGGTTTCGCGATGTCCGGGAGGACCAGCCCAGATAGGAACCGCAGTTCCCGCAGAATTCTTCGCCCTCGCGGTTGGCCGCACCGCATGCCGGACACGAGCGCATCGCGTCAGTCTCCTGTCTCTTCTGGCGGGCCCGGCAGGATCTCCACCCGGCACGTGAGGTGTACGGGGCACGACGCCGCGACGACGTCCAGGACACGGTTCGCGTCCACCTGGCCCCCGTGCGGCGCCCAGACCCGCACCAGCAGTTCGCCGGTCGGCGCCGGGGGCAACGCGGTTCCCGGCTCCGACGACCACGCGACGCCTCCGCCGTCACGGATGTCGGCGTGGACGCCGAAGCAGAGCCGGAGCTGTTCGATCAGGCCCCGGCGGGTGCCACGCCACCGGTGCAGCTCGACGGCCCGGGCGACGACGGCCCGCCGCAGCTCCAACGGCAGTTCCGGATCGAGATCGGCACCCACCCACGACGCCAGCCAGGGCAGGAAGTCGGCCGGGGCGAGAGCCGGATCGAAGTAGGCGGGAAGGTTGTCCAGGGCGGACAGGACGGGTGCCAGCACGGTGTCCAGGCCCGCGGTGAACCGCTGGGCCAGGTCGTCGTCCGCGTACAGCGCGGGCAGCATCCCACCGATCGGGTAGCGGCTGGCGAGCCCCGGTACCGCAGCCCTGGTCATGAGCCCTCACCGTTCCCGCCCGCGGCGACCACGACCTGGTGCTGGTGCGAGAAGACCAGGGCACCCGCGGCGACGTCGATCCGCTCCTGCGCCGCCCCGCGCCGGCCGGTGATCGGGTCCGCCGGGAACAGCCGCACCTCCTCGACCAGGCCCACTCCCCGCACGTTCTGGAGCACCGCGAAGACCTCGCCGTACTGCACCGGCCTGCCGAACGGCCACCCCGCGCCGTCCGCCCCGCCCCGCAGGGGGTCGATGTGGCGGAACAGCGCCGCGAGCGCCTCCGTACGGACCCGGTCCACGTCCCCACCGGACGCCACCAGCCTGGCGACCACGGTGACGCCCTGGTACGCGGGCGGTTCCACCACCAGCCGGGTCCCGACCAGCCGCCGTTCGTCGAGCCGCGCCGCGACCGCCGAGAGCACCGAGTCCGACGGGATCAGCTGTTCGAACCGCAGGTTTCCGCCCTCGTCGGGGACCGCGTCGGGGACCACCAGGACCCGCACCGCACCGCCCTCGCCCGCGGCGGCGGGCAGGCACCGGACCCTGCGCAGCGAGGGAGCGGCCTCGCGCGCGATGATCTCGTGATCCGCGGCCGTGACCGCCCGCTCCTGCACCCGGAGGATGCTCGGCGCCCGCACCTTCGCGTTCTCCACCATCTCGCCGTCGACCCCGCCCCGGGCCGCCTCGCGATTGTTCACGCTCGCCACGTACGGCACCGAGCTGCGCAGCACATTGATGGCGCCCCGGGCGACGTTCCCGGCCGCGCCTCCGCCCGTCCGGTAGCGGGGGACCCGCAGCTGTGCGCCCTTCTCGGGCACGGCGCCGCAGGCGCGCATCGTCCCGTCGGGCTCGCGCACCTCGGGCGGGAACGCGAACTCTCCGGTGACGGCGTCGATCCGCACGTGACGGTCGTCCGGCCGGGAGGCGCCGAAGTGCTCCACGGCGGTCCACACCTGCCACCCCTCGGCGGAGGACGCCTGGACCACCGGCGGTTCCCCGTCCAGCAGCAGCGGTGCCCTGCTCACGGAGAACCGCTGCCCGGCGACGCCTTCGGAGACGCCGAGCGGAACGTCCAGGACGGTCTCCGCGTGCTCCACGTCCGCGGTGCCGCCGACGGTGAACACCTCGGCCTCCCGGATCGTCGGCGACTCGGAGTAGAACGGCTGCCCCGGCTCCGGCGCGGTGACCCGGCAGCGCAGCCACCCGGCCCGGGTCCCCGCGGCCACCGACATGGTGTGCCCGGCGGGGACGAACACGGTGACCTCGCCGGGCCTGTTCAGCCCGCCGGTGCTGTCGGTGCCGGTCCGGCACGTCACCCAGCGGGCACCGTCCCACGCCTCCCACACCAGCGGCGGCTGGCGCGGGTCGACGCCCACGCCCTCCACGCGGCTGTCCAGGCGTACGGCGACGATGCACCGGGGAACGGCGGTCGGCAGCCCGAACAGCACGGCGTCGCCCGGCTCCGGCCGGGCCTGGAAGCACGGAACGTCCTGGCCCGCACCGAGTGGCGCGGTGCGGTCCGTCTGCTCGCCCGACACCGGAGCGGTGACCAGCCGGACCAACGAACTCGGCACGATGGGAAGGTCGTCGGGGATGGAGAACACCACCGCCTCCTCGGCCTCGCCGCGCGAGGTGGCGACCTCCGTGCCCGCCGGGAGCAGCACGGTCTCCGGTTGCGGGGCCGACAGCCAGAAGTCGACCTCCGCCCGCGCCGCCGTCGGCGGGAACAGCGTGATGCCGAGCAGGTCGAGGAAGGCCGAGTAGTTCTTGTCCGGCACCCGGTTCAGCCGGTACAGCAACTGGTCGACCATGTACGCGAACGTCTCGATGAGCGTGACCCCGGGGTCCGACACGTTGTGGTCGGTCCACTCGGGGGTGCGCTGCTGGACGTACCGCTTGGCCTCGTCGACGAGCTGCTGGAAGCGCCGGTCGTCCAGGTTGGGCGAGGGCAGAGCCATCAGCGCACCCCCGCTTCCTCGGAGCCCTCGGACGAGGGGATGGTGTAGAAGGGAAAGACGAGGTTGCGCAGGTCGTTGGTGGCACGCACGGTGTAGTGCACGTCGATGTACAGGGTGCCCTCCTCGACGGCGTCGAACGCGATCACCACGTCGGTCACCTCGATACGTGGCTCCCAGCGCTCCAGCGACGTGCGGACCTCGCGGGCGATACGGCCCGCGGTGGCGCCGTCGCCGGGGGCGAAGACGTAGTCGTGGATGCCGCAGCCGAACTCCGGCCGCATCGGCCGCTCGCCCGGCGCCGTGCCGAGGATCAGCCCGATCGCCTCCTCTAGCTCCTGGTCCCGTTCGACCATGCCGATGCCGCCCGTGGGACCGACCCGCAGCGGGAAGCCCCAGCCGCGCCCGATGAAACCGCCGCTCACACCGGACCTCCGATCAGCACGTCGAACGCGCCGCTGGTGATCTGCGCGCCGCAACTGGTGGTGTCCCGCATGCGGGCGGCCGGCAGCCCGCCGATCAGCACCTGACCGGTGAGGGCGGAGGCGGGGTTGGGCATGATGACGTTTCCGGGCCCGAGCGCGGCGTGCGGGGGGACCACGCACACGTGCAGGCTGCCGACGACGGCCGCAGGTCTGCCGCCGATCAGCACGGTGGCCACGGCCGCGGCACCCGGTGGCGGGGTGCCGATGAGGCCGCCGTGAACGGTCGAGTCGCCCGTCCGGGCTGCAGGGGGCATGGTCGCTGTTCTCCTTGCTGCGAAAAGGACTTCGGCCGCCGTAACGGGCCTCGTCGGGACGTCAGTTGATCCGGATGAGCTTGGCCTTGAGGACGGCGAGCAATCCACCGTCGACGGTGACCCCCGTCCTGCCGTTGACGGTCACCGAACTCCCCTTCACGTTCACCTCACCCGTGCCGGCGTCGAGCGTGATGCCGGACGCGGAAAGGGTCACGGAGCTCAGCACCCGGGTGCCGCCCGGGGCGAACACCTTCAGCGCGATCTCGTTCTGCCGCTCGTCCAGCGTGACATCGAGTCGCTTGTCACCGCTGGCCAGCCGGACACCGGACGCTCCGCGCGGGCTGTCCAGAAGTTCCAGCCGGTGCCCGGAACGGGACACCAGCGAACGGCGGTTGACCTTGCCGCTGGTCGGGTCGACCAGCGGCACGTCGTGGGGCGACGGCTTGTCGACCCCGTTGTAGAGGCCGCCCAGCACGTAGGGGCTGTCCAGCAGGCCCTGCTCGAATCCGACCAGCACCTCGTCGTTGACCTCGGGACTGAACACACCGCCGCCGCCCTGGCCGCCCCACTGCACCGTACGGACCCAGTCGGACACATAGGTGTCGTCGAGCCAGGGGAACTTCAGCCGGACCCAGCCCCGCTCGCCCCTGCCCTCACGGATGTCGGTGACCACGCCGATCGCGAGGCCCGGTATGCGCGGACCGCGCGCGGGCGCGTTCGCGCCACCGGCCAGTCCTGCCAGGGAACGGTCGGGAGCGGCGCTCACCAGCACGGTCGTGCGGTAGCCGCCGTTCGGTTCCAGGACGTGGTGCGCGGCGGTCGCCGTGTAGCGGCCGGAGAACGCGGGCCCGACGTTGCCGAGCGCCACCGGCTCACCGGCCCGCAGATGGGGGTTCCCCTCGGCGACCGCCTCGATCTCCCCGAAACCGGAGCTCACCGAGGAGGCCAGGGAACCGGCGACGGCCGTGGCCTCGGCCTGGGTCCGGTACGGGGTATCGGCGACCGTCAGCCGGGTGCCCGACCCGAACGCGCCGGCCGCCCGCGAAGGACTCATCCCGGGAGAGACTGTGTCGCTGCGCACGGACTGCTCACGGGCCACCAGCCGCGTCTTGGTCTCCACGTCCCAGCCGCGCACCTCCACGTCGTCCGCCCCGTCCGCACCGGTCAGCACGGCCCGCAGGGCCAGCAGATTGCGCCCGTACTCGAGAACCATCGGGTTCCGGGCGGCGGAGGTGTCGGGCGAGGGCGCCGAAGCGGCGGGCTTCGGCCTCACGAACTGCAACAGGCCCCGGTCGTCCACGCGCACGTGCGCGCCGCTCTCGCCCGCGAGGTACTGGAGGAACTCCCAGTCGGAGACGTTGGGCTGGGTCAGCTGTTTGTACGTGACGGGCGCGGCCTCGATCCTTCCGCAGGCGAGCCCGGCGCCCGCGGCGACCTTGCGGACGATGTCCGCGGTCCTCATGTTGCGGTAGGCCACCACCTTCCGCCCGCGCTGCAGCCGGTGGGCCTTGGAGAAGGCCCGGACGACGGTGAACGAACCAGTGGTGTCGCTGTCCAGCTCGACCGCCGTGACCTCGCCGGTGAACAGCCGCTCGCGCGCCCGTTCCTGCACGGTGACCACGGATATGTTCAACGGGGTGCCGATGGTGAGCCCGGTGGCGGTGAGCAGCTTGTGATCGGGGTCCCGGTACGTCAGCACGGCGGTGTCCGGCAGGCCGATGTTCTCGTCGACCACGCAGCTCACCAACTGGGCCGCCCAGACGGGGGGCAGCTCACCGGGGGCCTCGACGATGGGATCGGCGGCGAAGGAGCGGCCGGGGGCGGTCACCGGCCGCCCTCCGCGGCGGGGGCCTCCAGGCCGGGCACGACCAGCTCCCGGCCGGGGACCAACTGCATCGGGTCGTCGATGTCGTTGGCGTGGGCGATCGTGCGCCACGCGGTGGCGTCGCCGTACTCCCGCCAGGCGAGCAGCGGCAGACTGTCACCGACGACGATCCGATGGGTGCGCCGCGCCTCCCGCGAGCCCGATGTCGGGTTCTGGCCGGGCGTCTCGCTGCTCGCCTCCTCGATCGAGAGGGAACAGGTGGCGCGCAGCGGCTTCCCGTCGACGTCGAAGAGGGTGTACGAGATGGACAGGCTGGACATCACACCGTCGAACGAGGTCGTCCGGGACGTTCCCCAGTCGAAGCGCACCCAGGGGCTGGCCGGCGTCTTGCGGGCCAGGCTGTTCGGGGTGGGCGCACACGCCAGCATCAGCTGCTCCACCGCCTTCTCCACCGAGTTGTCATGGGTGGCCGTGGCGTCGAGGAAGACCTCCATGGACAGGGTCCGGGGTCCGCTGCCCACGAACTCGGGCAGCGCGGACTGCTCGGCCATCCGGGACGGCGTGCGCCGCCATTCGGTGCTCTTGTTCAGCGACAGCCGCGCCGGGTTGAACTGCAAGGTGAGCTGGGCGATCCTCCCGCCCGGCTTGGCGCCGACCTCCGTCGGCGGCTCCATGATGGTCAGCTGGGCGCGAGCACGACTCGTGCGGGCGACGGGTGACATCGCGTTCCTCCTTCCGGGACTTCACGTGTGACGAACGGGACTTCACGTGTGACGGACCGCTGGTGTCCGCAGGCGGTCCGGTGAACGCTCAGGAGGGCTCCAAACCCTCGTGCGCGATCTCCAGGGTCTCGATCGCCGGCTGGGAGCTGGCGGGATCGAAGGAGGGGCCCTGCCAGCGCACCGGCACGATGCCCTGTACCTGCCAGCTGATGATGCGGCTGAGGTCGGGGCGGAGTGCGACGATCTCGCCGTCCTTGCGTTCGACGCGCTGGATCGTGTCGTTCAGCCACCGCGCGATCTTGAGCGTGTCGGCGGTGACCGGGCGGGTCAGCGTGATGTTGGTCCAGGTGATCCGCCCGGGCAACTGCCAGGTGAAGCCGTTGTTGCCGCCCTCGGCGTACTGCTCCAGCTCCACCTCGGCACCCAGGCCCGAGCAGGTGTGGAAGGCACCCAGGTCGTTGCCTCCGATCACCAGCTTGAAGAACACGCTCGTCGCGAAGATGTTGTCCGTCATGTGCTTTTTCTTCTTTTCTGCTGTTTCCGAGTGCGTTGCCGGGCGGGAGCGTTGTCAGCGGCGGCCGTCGTACAACCGGCCGGCGCGCTCCCGGCCCCGGCGCAGGTCCGCGCGGATGAGCCGGCTCACCGGATCGAGCAGGCGACGTGCCAGTTCCTCGATCTCCGCGCCGGTCACCCGCTGCGCGGCCGGAGCCGCGGCCTCGGGCGGGTCGGTCGGCCCGGTCGTCGGCGGACCGGCGGGCTTCACCGGGACCGCCCTGACCGGAACGCCGGTGATCCCGGCTTCGGCCGCCGCGCGCTGCACGGCCCGCGCCGCGGCTCCCGGAGCGTTCGTTCCGGCGGCCGGAGCGGGTGCGGGACGCGGTGACTGCGGCACCCGCACCGAGAGGGACGGTCCGGCGCCCGGCACGGTGCCGGCTCCGGGCGCCGGACCGGTGATCGCGGGTCCGGCGTACTCGGGCACCACCGGCATCGCCATCCGCTGTACGGCCGGGGCGGCCGGTCCCGGCCCGCCCGTCGCGGGCGGATGCGGCCGCACCACGGGAACCGGCCGAGCGGCGGACGGCGCGGACGCTCCGGAGGGGGACGGTGACGCGTACGGGAGAGTCGGCGCGGGGAGTGGTGCCGGGGACGGCGGAGCGGGGACGCCTGCCGGGCGGGATTCCCCGTGCTCCCGCGCCGGCGGGTGGGAGCCGAGCGGGGACGGCGTGGTCGGCCCACCACCCGCCGAACGCCGCACGAGCCGCAGGAGGGAGCCGCCGGCCCACGGCCCGCGACCCGTCCGTCCCGGACCGGTCGCGGGCCTCGCCACGGAGTCGTCCGGTGCGGGGCGAGCGGGACCACCGGACGTCGTCCGGCCCGAAGGCGCCCCGCTCCGAGAAACAGCGGCGCCGGGGTTTCCGGACACCGAGCGCTGGACGGTCCCGCCGGGGCCCGGCCCTTCGGCTGTTCGTCGCGCGCGCGTCGGTGGTTCGGGCGTCGCCGACCGGCCCTCGGCGTGGGTCCGGTGCGGTGGGACAGGTGCGGCGGTCCCGGTGTGCGGGTGAGGGGCCGTCGGCCGGGGAGACGCACCGGTCGACGGCCGGTGCTGTCCGCGCGACGCACTTCCGTGCCCCGGTGGCGGCACGGCGGCCCCCGGCTGCGGCACGTCACGACGCCACGTGGCTGCCACGACCGGCCGGGCCGTGCCGCCGCCCGCCGTCGTCACCGGGGCCGAGAAACCCTCGGCCGAGCCGGTGCTGACCTCCAGTGCCCTGCTCGGGAGCAGGGCACGCGACCGCTGGACGGCGGGCGCCTGCCCCCCGGCATCACCGGTGGGTCCGCGGGCGCCTGTCGGCGCCCGCTCCGGGGCGACCCTCCGGACACGTACCGGGGCGGCGGGAGCCGGGGGAGCCGGGGGAGCCGGGGCAGTCCGGGGCGTGGGGGGAGAGGATCCGGTGGCGGGAGCGTCCGTGGGCGTACGGGTGTCCGCCGCGCGCTGGACGGCCGCCGGGCCCGGGGCGGCCGAGGAAGGAGCCCCGGACGCGGGAGAAGACAGCACGGGCATCCCGGAGGGCCCGTCCGGCCGTGTCGGTGTCCGTACGGGCCCGGCCGGTGCGGACGGCGGGGGAGCCGAGGGCTCCCGCGCCGGCGTCGTGCCCTGCCCCGGCGTCGTGCCCTGCCCCGGCCCCATGGCTCCCGGGTGCGTCCGACGGCGGTCACCGAGCAGGGGAGCGTCGTCCCGGAGCCTGGCCGTCGAGGGGAGCGAGGGGAGCGGGGCGCCGATCCCGCTGCGGGTACGCCTCGGCGAGCCGACTTCGCCGGGCGGTGCTGGTGCCGACGCCCCGACAGGCCCCGAGGACTTCGACGGCTCGTGCCCGGCGGGCTCCTGGGACCGTGCCCGCTCGGAGGACGAAGCCCGTTCCCGAGCCGGTGCCGACTGGAGGGACGGGGACGACCGGCGCGCCTGGGACTGCTCCGCGGCGCCGGGACGCGGGGACGGCCGCGGGCGCGCGGGTGGTCCCGTCGCCTCCGGCGGACGTGCGGTCACCGGGTCCGATGCCCGCGATGCCTGCCGCTGGAGTAGGGGCATGCCCGGTTCGCGCTGTTCCGCAGGGCCGGACGGCACGATCCCGCCCCTCCCCGCCGGGTCGGCGGGCACGGCCCCGGAGGGCAGTTCCCGCAGCGGCTTGCCCAGGGCGGGCCGCACCGTCGTGACGTCGGCAGGCCCGGCGGGGCTGCTGGGTGCGGGTGCGGGTCCGGGTGCAGTGCCGGGCGCGGGTGCATCCGCACCGGAGCGGCCCGGACGGTCGGACGTGATCCGCTGGACGGCGCCGTCGCCGGTGACAGGGGTGGACGGTGCGGATCCCGCAGCGGGCGGGATTCCGGTGATGTGCCGCAGCGGTATCGCCGGACGCCGGGCGACGACCAGCGGCGGAGCGGTCCGCCGGGGGCGCACCGCGGCGGGGCGGGTGCGCCCGGGTGCGGCCGGTGCCGGTGCGGCGCTCTCGGCACGCTGCGATGCCGATGCCGATGCCGGAGCGGGCTGCGGGTCTTCGGCCGATGCCGCATTCTTCGTCGGGGGCGTCCCCGGCGTGGCCTCGGGGGCGGGGGGGGGCGCGCCCCCCCCCCGCCGCCCCCCCGCGGGGCCCCCCCCCCGGGGGGGGGGGGCCCCGCCGCCCCCCCCCGCCGCGGGGGGGGGGGGCCCCCCCC
>NZ_JBIARH010000034.1:44495-80072 GCF_042889785.1 Streptomyces sp. NPDC002476
GGCGGGGGGCGGCGGGCGGGCGGCGGGCGGCCGCCGCCCCCTAGCGGGGGGGGGGCCGGCGCGGGGGGCGCGGGGGGGGGGCGCCCCCCCCCCCCCCCCCGCCCCGCGACCCGGTGTTCCACGACCGGAGGAGGCCGGAGGCACCGGAGCGCCCGAGCGCTGGACGGTCGCCGGGCCCCGCCTCCCACCGGTCGTTCCCCGGCCGACCGGGCCGCCCGCCGCGGGCGACAGGTCCGCGGCGGGCTCGGCGCTCCCGTCCGTAGCGGGCCGGGCGGCGCGCAGGAGCAGCGGTCCACCGTCGGACACCGTACGCGCGCCCGCGGGGCGGGTGACCCCGCGGATGAGACCCACCGGCGCGGACGGCATCACGGCGTGGCCGAGTTCGCCGCCGAACGCGACGTTCTGCCACGAGGCGAGGCCGGACCTGAACCGCAGCCCGTCACTCACCCCGATCGAGGACCGGGCCACGGTCACCGTCGGCGGCGCGACCTGCCGCCAGCCGCCGTCCCAGTCGCCGTCCCGCCCATCGGTCCGGCCGGTCCGGCCGACGCCCGGGTCGGTCCCGGTCGTCGGCCCGCCACCGGCTTGGTCCCCGCCCCGGGAGGGGGCGTCGGACCGCGTGCGGTCCGCTCGGCGGAACCAGTCGCCGAACCCCATACGATCACCCGCCTTCGTTGACGCGGGTGTTGATCCGCGCTATCTCCCGGACCCACTGCTGACGCTCGCCGTGGGTGAGGTCGAGAATGTCCTCACGCTGCCAGTGGAAGTGGTAGGCGACGTACGCGATCTCCTCCCGCAGGCGGGGAAGCGCGTACGTCACGATTCCCCCAGGCGCCCACCCGAGAGGTCCACCTCGAACGAGCCGTGGCACAACGGACACGTCACCGCGGCGTGCGTGTGGCCCTCGCTGTTGATCCGCCGGTAGAAGTCCTGCAGGAACGCCACGTCGGTTGCGTACATCCGCTCGACCACCCCGGCGTGCACATCGGTGATGGTGCCGAGCCGGGTGATCACCTGACTCAGCAGCACCACGCTCAGGTACGCGGGGTTCTCCTTCACGCGCAGATCGATCTGCGGGCGCAGCTCGTCCCGTGCCGTCGCGAGCCGCATCGAGCCCTGCCGGTGTACCTGGCCCTCGTCGTCGACGTAACCGCGCGGCAGCTCGAACTCGAACTCCGTGCGCAGGTCCTGGCGTTCCCGTTCCCGCGCGGCAGGCGGCGCGGGGGCTTCCTCGCGCGCGGCGGACGGGGCCGCCGCGAGGGTGTCGAGGACTTCGTCGAGCCCGCCCGACGTAACAGTCCTGCGCCTCATTCGACCACGATCTCCTCGAAGGTGATGGTGACCGTCTCGGTGGCCGCGCTGGACTCGCCGGCCTTCAGCGACGGGCCCTCCCACTTGCTGGCCCAGCCCTGCATCAGCTGGATGCGCCGGACCGTGTCGCCCTTCGAGTCCTTTATCTCGATGGTGAGGTTCTGACGCGCGGCGTCGACGGCCCCCTTGTTGAGGGTCTCCTTGATCCAGTTGGTGAACTCGCTGCTCTTGTCGATCCCGCGGGTGATCGTCACCTCGCCCGCCTGGCGCGCGCCGGGCTGCTTGCGGATGATCTGCTTGCCCTCGGCGGTCACCTGACGGACCTCGACGACTTCCTCCTCGACGGTCAGACCGCTGACCTCCTGGATCGACTCGACGAGATAGCCGCCGAGCTGCACGCCGAAGACGTGGGTGGAAAGAGCGTCGCCCTCTGCCATGACTCTGTGTCACCTGTTCCGTTTGCGGACCCTGCCGGGTCACTCGTTGACGAGGCTGGTGCTGTCGGAGAACTGCGCGAGGCGGAAGACCACGAACTCGGCGGGCTTCACCGGCGCCACGCCGATCTCGCACACGACCTGACCGAGGTCGATCGACTCCTGCGGATTGTTGTCGCGGTCGCACTTGACGTAGAACGCCTCCTCGGCCGTGCGGCCGAAGAGAGCGCCCCGGCGCCATTCCTCGGTGAGGAAGGCGGTGACGTTGCGCCGGATGCTGGACCACAGGCGGTCGTCGTTCGGCTCGAACACCACCCACTGGGTGCCCAGGAGGATCGACTCCTCCAGGTAGTTGAAGAGGCGGCGCACGTTGAGGTAGCGCCAGGCGGGGTCGGACGAGAGCGTGCGGGCGCCCCAGATCCGGATGCCGCGGCCGGGGAAGGCACGCACGCAGTTGACGCCGATCGGGTTCAGCAGGTCCTGCTCGCCCTTGCTGAGACGGATCTCCAGGTCCAGCGCGCCGCGGATGACCTCGTTGGCGGGGGCCTTGTGCACGCCGCGCTCGCCGTCGCTGCGCGCCCACACGCCGGCGACATGACCGCTCGGCGGCATCAGGGAGTTGCGGCCGGCCGCCGGGTCGAAGACGTTGATCCACGGGTAGTACACGGTCGCGTAGCGCGAATCGAATCCGGCGTCGTCGTTGCGCCAGGTACGGACCCGCTGTGCGCCCATGCCCGGCGGAGTGTCCAGCACGGCGACCCGGTCGCCCATCTGCTCGCAGTGCGAGATCAGCGCCAGCTGGACGGTCTTGACGCCCTCGGCGTCGATGTCCCCGCGCTGGTGAGCGCTCATCAGGTCCGGAACGGCGACCATGGTGATCTCGTCGATCGCCTCGAGCCCCGCGAGCCCCGTGCGCTCCGACGCGTCCCCGACGAACTCGGCCGGGCCGATGCGCACGGCGCCGGTCCCCGGGCCGGAAGCGGCGGGCGAGAGCGGGAGGACCTGGTTCCCGGGTCGGCTCTGGGCCGTGCCGGGCTGCTCGACGACCTCGATCAGCTTGGACTGGCGGGCCTGGGTGACCAGGTAGCCCTTGACGCTCTTGCGGATGGAGACGTCGAAGGTCTCCACCACCTTGCCGGACTGCCGCACCAGCAGCCGGAACCGGTCCTCCGGAGGGTTCTCCCCCTCGGCGTCGGCGACCTCCACCGAGAGGTCACCGCTCGTACCGGGCCGTGCGGACACCAGGAAGCCCCCGAGAGCGGCGGAGGCGGCCGCCGCGGTGGCGGATCCGCCCGCCGAGTCCTGGGCGGGGCCGCCCACGCGCACGACGTAGGCCGCGCCGCCGCCGTTGGCGAAGTATCCGTGGACCGCGAGCGTCAGGTACGTGTCGGGCGCGTAGGTGCCGAAGGTCTGGACGTACTGGTCCCAGCTGGTCACCAGCGTCGGCCGGTGGAAGGGGCCGGTCTCCGCGAAACCGACGAAGGCTGCGACCGCCGTGCCGACGCCCTCGATGGGCCGTGCTCCGGACTGCACCTCCTCCACGTATACGCCGGGGGTGAGGTACGACGGCATGCTCGCTCCTTCGGGTGGTCGTCCGATCGACGCCCAGTCTTGTCGGGCCGCCCCGGCGGGCAGTAGGCCTCGGAGTCCTGGGCACGGGGCAACGACGCTGCCTTTCCAGGCACCCGGGTGACGGGGAATTCTTCCCCGTGCGGACGTTCGCGGCGGGCTCCGCGGGCCCGGCCCGAAGCGGTTCCCTCGGCCCACGGCGTGAGCGGAGGATGAACTCGGGTTCCACAACAGTCGTATGACGACCCGCCAGTCGTCCGGTCACCGGACATCCGGATGCCCGGACTCGGTGAACGACGGTGGATGAAGGCAGGTGAGGGCGGCCCCTGTCGGGGCGCCGGAACCGCTCGTGGGCGTCCGGGCCGAGGCGGTCCCGTCGTCCTCGGCGAGCGTGCGAGCGCGGCACATGGTCGTGTCCGACGGATGGTGCCCGCGCGCCCCGATGCGGCCGCGCCTCCGTTGTCGTGGTGCCCTTGCCGTCCGACGGCGCCCCCGCCTCCGCGGTCGGCGGGGCGGCCCGTGGTCGGACCCCGGTTGAGGAGCGATCACTATCGGCCAGAGTGGGCCGCGCGCGATCGGTCGACCGACCGGGCTCCTCGCGGCCGGCGGAGCCCGGCGGACCAGCACCGGCGCTCGTGCGATGCCCGCCCGGAAGACGGCGGGAGGGAGCGGCGGGCATACGGAATCCGGACGTTCGTCGCCCGCGGTGGTTTCCGGGGTGCCGCGGGTCCGTATCACCGGGGCGTGCGGGGAACGGGTTTCGCCGGCAATCGGCAAGCCGGTTTCCCCCGGGGTGGAATTTCTGTTGTTCTCGTCCCGCACGGGGGAGGTGGGAGGCCCGGAGCTTTGTTCTACGGTGCGAGGTCGCTCAGTTTGCCGCTGACATTGAGTACCTGGTGGCATCCGGATGCCTGGGTCCCGGTGGCTGGAGTGCCCGGCTTGTCGCACGTCACGGAAGCGGTGACCGCGGCGTTCTCCGGAATCTGGATGGGGGTGACCCAGTGATAGTCCTGATTGCGGAAGGTCTCCAAAGCGATGGTGGTGATCTTCCGGTTCCCGAACGTGATGGTCAGCACCCCTTCGTCGCCCTGGAAGTTCGCCACCACGATGTCCGTGACGCCGAACACCTTCCCCCTGGGCACCCGGTACGTCTCCTTCTTCTCGGCCCCGGCCCCGGTCTGCACGTCGATCGTCTCCGAAATCTGCTGGTTGCCGTCGGCGCCCGTGCCCGTCGTCGAGCCGGAACCGCCCGAACCGGAACCGCCGGGCCCGGTGGACTGGCCGGGATTGGGCTCCTGGCCTCCGTCCTGCCCCTGACCGCCGGTCGGATCGCCCGAGCCACCGGCCGAAGTCGCGCCCTGCTGACCGTTGCCCCGCCTCTCCTTCTCCGCGGCCTCGGTCACCGCCTGTTCCGCGGTGCTGCGCACCGCGGGCCGGACCAGCGCGAACCATGCGAGCAACAGGGCGAGCAGCGCGGCCAGCACGATCAGCAACCACTTGGGGAGCACGGGCAGTTGAGCGAACTCGCCGGACAGCGTCTCCGGCGGGCGGGGCTGCTCGCCCTCGGCATCCCCTTCTTCGTTCTCGGCCGCCTCGACCTCGAACGGCCAGGTGGCCGGCTCGCCGAACCAGATCAGCTTCCGGGCCCGCACCCGCAGGCCCATCTCGGCGGACTCGCCCGGTTCCAGGCGCCGTTGGCCCGGGGAGAAGGCCAGACGGAGCTCCTCCCCGGCCTGCGTCCCCGTGAGCGCCACGTCGACCGGGGTGTTTCCCCTGTTCTGCACCGACGTCTGGAACCGGGCGCCCAGCCAGCCGCGGCGCCGACGAGGATCCAACTGGGCCCGGAGCTCGTGGAAGGGCCCGACGACCACCGTGGCCTCGGGGACCGCCACCGACTCGGGACGCTCCGTCGGCAGGACGCGTACCCCCAGGGGTGTCTCTCCGGCCCGGACCTCGGGGGAGCGGGGCGGCGCGAGCCGCACGGTCACCACCTCGGAAGTGCCCGGATAGAGAGAGACACGCGCCGGCTCCACGGTGCTCCACGCAGCGCAGTCGCCGACCACTTCGAGCGTGTAGGCCTCGACGATGTCGCCGTCGTTGCGCACGGTCAGGGCCGTCGTCGCCCCGGCGCCGGGCGAGACCGTCACCGTGGACATTTCGAATTCGGCAGATGTGGTCACGATGCGACGTTAAGCCGCGGACGCGGTGGCACAGCAGAGACGCGAGGGCAACGAACGGGCAGCGCTTGTGCCCCGGCGGCCCAACAGCACGGCGTCCCCGAACACCTCTCCCGGGCCAGGTCCCCCTGACGGAACCCGGCGTGAACGGGAAAGGCGATCGGCATACCGAGCAGTAGCACCTGAGGAAGACGAGCACGGAACGATGACGACGACAGACGTGAACGACGGAGCGGTGACGCAAAGGCAGTTCCGCAGGCCCACCGCTTCGGAACGTGCCGCCCAGCGCAGCGCGAGGAAGTCCCCGCCGGGCAGGGTCTCCGTAGCGGTGTACGCGGAGGACCCGATCCTTCAGACCGGTGTGATCCACCAGTTGCGCCCGCGTCCCGAGATAGAACTGACGACGGAGTCCGAGGCCGACCGGGCCCAGGTCTCCTTAGTGGTGGTGGACATGGTGGACGAGCCCACCGTCCGGCTCCTGTCCCGCCTCCAGCGCAACACCACGACCCGCACCGGACTTGTTGTCGGCTTCTTCGAATCGGGCGCGCTCCAGACCCTGATCGAGTGCGGTGTGGCCGCCGTGCTCAGGCGCGGAGAGGCCGACCAGGACCGTCTCGTCCACCTCGTGACGGCCATAGCCAACGGCGAAGGCGTACTCCCGGGCGATCTGCTCGGAAAGCTCCTCGACCACGTCAGCAGCCTCCAGCGCTCGGTCCTCGACCCCCGGGGGCTCTCGCTCTCCACCCTCACCGCACGGGAGGCGGAGATGATCCGGCTGGTGTCGGAAGGCTTCGGCACGGCGGAGATCGCGCAGAAGACCTCGTACTCCGAACGCACCGTCAAGAACGTGCTGCACGAGATGGCGACGCGGCTCGAACTGCGCAACCGGGCACACGCCGTCGGCTACGCCATGCGGCACGGACTCATCTGAGTCCCGCCCCGTGCCTCCCGTGCGGACGGCGTAGCCGACGCCGCCGCACGGGAGCATGCCCGTGTTCCCGGAGAAGCAGGCCGGAGTGATGGACGCAAAGGGCAGCGGCTCCTTCCCCCGATCCGGGTACTCGGGGCCTGTTCCCGGCCGCGGGCGCGCGGGATGCTGGTGAGGGGAGCGTCATCAAACAGACTGTGAGGTGGGCCGTGACCGGCACTGCTGGCCCGGCGAGGCGAAACCGGCTGCACCGACTGGCGGGCGTGGTGGTGCTGTTGGCGCCGCTCCTGGTGGCGGGCTCCGTGTCCGCGCCGCAGGGAGCGCCACGGCCGGTCGCGGCGGCGGACGAGACCCCGGTCGACGCCGGGCGCATCACCTACGCCGGAACCGAGCACCGCAGCATCGGCCGGGTCACCAGTCAGTACAACTCCGACCCGCTGTTCGGGCTCGGCCCGGCCCACTACGACCAGGACCCTTTCGTACGCGGCGAGTTGATGGTCTTCACCAGCCTGCGCGACAGCGTGCGGCCGCAGGTGTACGTGCGCGAGGCGGACGGAGCGGTACGCAAGCTCACCGGCGACCGGGACGCCGCGCACCCCGAACTCTCCCCGGACGGACGGACCGTGGTGTTCGACTCCGCGGAGCGGGGCGCGGACGGCGTGGTCCAGCGCGAGCTGTGGACCGTCGGCGTCGACGGGACCGGCCTGCGGCGGCTGACGGACACCCGCAACAACGAGACCTCCCCGACCTTCTCCCCGGACGGCACGCGCATCGCGTACTCCTGCGACTCCGGCCCCGGGAACGACGGGCTCATCTACGAACGGGCCGTGGACGGCGGCTCGGCGAGGACCATCAGCGAAAACACCGGCGAAGGGGACGGTGACGCGACCGAACCGGCGTGGAACCCGGTGGACGACGACGCTCACCGCACCCAGGTCGCGTACACCCTCACCAAGAAGGGCGCGCAGCCGCAGCTGCGGGTGACCGAGGGCCGCCCCGGCACCGACCGCCCGCTGCTCGCCGGTGACCACGTCAACTGGCGCGCCCGCTCGGCCGCCTGGCTGGCGGACGGGAAGGACCTGCTCTTCCTCGGCCCCGGTGCCCCCTGCGGGTGCGAGTACGACCGTGTCTACCGGGCAACCGCCTTCGACCCGACCGACCCGACCGACCCGACCGAGCCGACGATCGAACTCGACGAGGACCGCGCGGTCGAATCGCCCACCTGGACCGGCCCCCTGGACACCGGGACCGTCATCGTGACCCGGCGAACGCCGCACAAGGCGGTCGACGTGACGCTCCAGGACGTCCGGCAGGACGGTTCGGACCCGCGGGACCTCGGGCTCTCCATCCTGCGGGAGGACCCCGACGCCACCACCAACACCGACCCCGAGAAGGACCCGCTGTTCAACCCGCAGGCCACGTACGACCCGTGGACCGAGCGGCAGAGCTACACACCGGACGGCCGCCGCATCGTCGTGACCCGCTTCGAGGGTCCGGAAGACGCACGCTTCGAGCAGATCTGGTTGGCCGACGCCGACGGCACCCATGAGACGGCGATGCCGCTCGCCGGACGCGGTCCCCGTGACTGGGACACCGACCCCGCGTTCTCGCCGGACGGCACCAAGCTGGCGTTCACCAGGACCTCGCCCGGCGGGGTCGGCGAGAAGGCGGGTCCGAGCAGCATCCTCATCGCGGATGTCGCCACGGGCGCGATCACCGGCAAGGTCGTTCCCCCGGCGGGACAGTTGGCGGGGCAGGACGCGCAGCCGGCCTGGTCGCCGGACGGCACCACCCTCGCCTTCACCCGCAACCACGTGATCCGGGGCCTGGGCGGCATCAAGCACATCTGGACCGTGCCGGTGGCCGCGCTCGACCAGCAGCGGGACCTCAGCGCCACGATCTGCCCCGGTGAGTGCAAGAAGATCGACGACAGCCCCGCCTTTTCCCCCGACGGCACCACCATCGCCTTCAACCGGAAGGACGGCGGCAACGACCAGGGCAGCGGGCGCGGCGGCATCGTGGTCACCTCGCTGCACGGTGACGAGTGCCGGGTGGTGCTCCCGTCCGTACAGCGCGACAACCCCGACGCCTGCCACCAGGAACTCCCGGACACCTCACCGACCGGCCCCTTCCAGCCCCGTGACGTGGCCTGGTCGCCGGACGGCGGGCGGCTGGCGATGAGTTCGCGCCGGGCGTCCGGACCGAACTCCCCGGAGCAGCTGTCCGTGCTGGACCTCTCCTCCGGCATCCTGACGCCGTTCGGCGAGCGGCTGACCGGGCGGCAGAAGGAGCCCGCCTTCCAGCAGTCGGTCGACCTGTCGCTGACCGCGCCGCCCACCGGACCCGAGGTGGAGACCGGTTCCTCCGGTTCGGTGACGGTCACCGTCACCAACCGGGGTCCCGCGCCCTCGCCCGGCACCGTCTTCACCGCCGACCCGCCGCCCGGCGTGCGCCTGGAGGACATCACCACCCCTGCCGGGTCCTGCGCCACCGGGGTGCCGCAGTGCGACCTGGGCGTGCTCCGGCCCGGGGAGAGCGTGGACGTCACGGTCCGGCTGACCGGGGTGACCACGGGGGACCAGCGGATCGGCTGGTCGGTCGCCGGCGCCGTACTGGACCCGAACCCCACGGACAACGCCACCGCGACCGTCGTCCCGGTACGGGACGCGCCGACCCCGACCCCCACCCCCACCCCGACTCCCACCCCGACGACCTCACCGCCCCCGCCTCCACTGCCGCCCGAACCCGAGGCGGGACCCGGCGTCGTCGTACGGGCCCAGCCCAACCCCGGCTTCGTCGGCGGCCGGGTGGTGGTGACCTACACCGTGCGCAACGGACGGAACGCCCTCGCCACCGGCCTGCGGCTGAAGCTCGGCCTGCCCGCACGCGTCCCGGCGGGCCCGCTCCCGGCGGGCTGCGCGGCAGGGGTGTGCACACTGCCCGACCTGGCTCCGGGAGCCTCCACGGTGGTCCGGGTCGTGCTCACGCCCGACCGGGCACTGAGGACGACCATCACCGGCACGCTGACCACGACCGGTACCGACGCCGACACCCGCGACAACGTCGCCAGGACCCCGCTGCGCATTCTCCGGCCCCGCATCGTCGCGGTGCCCGCCGTCGGCAAACCGGGGTTCGTCACGTCCGTACGGGGCAAGGACTTCCCGCCGGGAGCCCCGGTGAGGCTCACCTGGAAGCCGGGAATCACGGCGACCGCACCGCCCACCGTCCCGCGCGCGGACGGTACGTTCATCGCGCAGCTGCTGATCCTGGTGAAGGACCGGACGGGACCGCGCACCATCACCGCCACGGGACCCGGGTTCAGCCCGGCCACCACACCGTTCCTGGTGGTCGTCGGCGCCATCGTCCCGCCGGACGAGGTGGGGCGCCGGTGATCCACGAAGTCGACGAGGGACTGCGGCTGTTGCTGGTCGAGGCGGGTCTCCAGGAGAGTGGCGTCGACCTGGTCTTCGAGGCGCCGACGAAGGACTGGGCCGCCCGGCGCAACGCCCCCACGGTCAGCGTCTTCCTGCACGGCATCCGCGAGGACGCGACCCGGCGCCGCACCGGCACCGCCGAGGAGCACGACGAGGAGGGAATGGTGGTCGGCTGGCGCACCCCGCCGCGCTGGTTCGAGCTGACCTACCTGGTGACCGCCTGGACCAACCGCCCGCAGGACGAACACCGGCTGCTCTCCGAGGTGTTGCGCTGCCTCGTACGGTCGAGCGCGCTTCCCGCCCGGACGCTCACCGGCAGCCTCGCCGCACTGGGCCTGACCGTGGAGATCGAGGCGGCTGGCTCGGGCGCCGACCGGCAGTCCACCGCCGACGTGTGGTCCGCGCTCGGCGGCGAGCTCAAGGCCGCGATCGACCTGCGGGTGTGGGCGCCGCTGGAAGGCGAACGGGCATCCGCCGGTCCGCCGGTCACCGAAGGGCTGGTGGTGCGGGCCGCGCCCGCACGGGACGGCGACGGGGTGGAACCGGGGCGCAGGCTGCGCTACGACGGAGCGTCCGACCCCGGTGAGCAGGGCTTCGCCGCGGAACGCGAACGGCAACTGCCGCCCGGCCGGCGCAGGCGCGGGAGTGCGGCTCGATGACCACGGCACAGGACACCCGGACCGTCCGTGAACTGCCCGGCGCCCCGACGGCCGTCGAGGAACTCTGGGAGCGGCTGATCCACGTCGAGCAGCGGGTCAGGAACGCCGTCGCGGCCCGGCGGGCCGTCGACCCGCAAGCGGACGACCCCTACCGGGGGCAGTACCTCACCCCCGAGGGGGCCGAACGGATCCTGGCGGCCCGCGACGCGTTCGGGCCGGTGCCGGAGTACGCGTCCCGGCCCGGGCCCAACTCGCCGCCCGGGAGCCGGATCGGCGGGCTCGCCGAGGAGTTCGGCCTGACGCCGCTGGACGTCGATCTGCTGCTGGTCGCGATGGCGCCGGACATCGACGCCCGGTTCGAGCAGCTCTACGGCTACCTCAACGACGACCTCACCCGGCGAAGGCCGACCATCGGCCTGGCGCTCGAACTCTGCGGGCTGCCCGGCGCGAGCTCCGGCCGCTTCCGGTTCTCGTCGTCCGCCCCGCTGGTCGCGGGCGGACTGCTGACGGTCCTGGAGGCCGACCGTCCGCTGCTCTCACGGGTGCTGCGGGTACCGGACCGGGTCACCGCCCACCTGCTCGGCGACGACGAACCCGACGGGAGGCTGCGCGGCCTGGTCCGGGTGGCCGGCCTCGAGGACGATCCGGACCCGCAACCCGAGGCACTGCGGGTCGCGGCGGCACTGGGCACCGGCAGCGGCCTGGTCCATCTGCTGGACCGGGGAGGCGACCCCGGCGGACTCGCCGTGCGGGCGCTGCTCGCCGCGGGACGGCGCCCGCTGCTGGTCGACGTCGCGGCACTCGTCGGCGTCCCGCAACCGGCGGAGCTCGTCCGGACCCTGGCGGCCGAGGCCCGGCTGAGCGGAGGCGGTGTCGTCCTCGGGCCGATCGAAGAGCTCGCGCCCGAACGCCCCGAGGGAGCCGGACTGCTCGGCAGCCTGTGCGCGTCGATCAGCGGCACGCCGCTGATCGCGTACGGGAAGAAGGACTGGGACCCCTGTTGGAGCAGGGAGAGCCCCGTGCCGTTCCGTGTCCTGCCCACCGGTCCCGCAGACACGGAGCGTCGGTGGAGCCGGGCACTCGCCGCGGCCGGCACCGCGGTCGGGCTGCCTCCCGAGAACGTGCGGGCAGCCGAGGAAATCGCGACGGCCCTCACGTCCCACCGGCTCGACTCCGAGCAACTGCGCAGGGCCGCCACCGTCGCCTCCCGGCTGGCGGCCGCCCAGGAGCGTCTGGTGGACCCGCAGGACGTGCGCAGGGCGGTCCGGGCCCAGAACGGCGCAGGGCTCGAACGGCTCGCCCGCCGCATCGAGCCGACCGTGGGCTGGGACGACCTCGTCCTGCCCGCCGCGACCCGTCGGCAGCTCTCCGAACTCGCCCTGCGCGCACGCCACCGCGAGCAGGTCCTCGGCCAATGGCGGATGCGGCCCGGCGGGGGCCGGGGGCGAGGGGTCATCGCGTTGTTCGCCGGCGAGTCGGGCACCGGCAAGACGATGTCCGCCGAAGTGGTGGCCTCGGAGCTCGGCGTGGACCTCTACGTCGTGGACCTGTCCATCGTGGTGGACAAGTACATCGGCGAGACCGAGAAGAACCTCGAAAGAATCTTCGTCGAGGCGGCGGACGTCAACGGCATCCTGCTGTTCGACGAGGCGGACGCCATCTTCGGCAAGCGCTCGCAGGTCAAGGACGCTCAGGACCGCCATGCCAACGTGGAGTCGGCCTATCTGCTGCAGCGGATGGAATCCTTCGACGGGATCGCGGTGCTCACCACCAACCTGCGGGCCAATCTCGACGAGGCCTTCACCCGCCGCCTCGACGTGATCGCGGAGTTCCCCATGCCGGACGCCCAGCAGCGACTGGCCCTGTGGGACCGCTGCCTCGGGACGGCGATCCCGCGCGACGCGGACCTCGACCTGGAATTCTGCGCTCGGCGCTTCGAGCTGGCAGGAGGATCGATCCGCGCCTGCGCGGTGACCGCCGCCTATCAGGCGGCCGAATCCGGGGGACCGCTCGGCATGGAGCAGATCGTCTCGGCCGTGCTCCAGGAGTACCGCAAACTCGGTCGACTGGTCATGGAGAGCGAGTTCGGCCCTTGGCTGGACCGCACGCAGGGGCGCGGCGCGGGGTAGGTTCCTCTCTTCCCTTCCGGCCGGCAGGCACTGTCCTGGTACTCGCACAGCGACCAGGACACCCGTGGGATTCGGGCGGCAACCACGTCGATCGGCGGCGATGCTCCTCGCCGTGGTGATCTTCACACAGTGCGGAGACAGACGTGGGCGGGGCCGAGCGACAGCGGTGCGGCGGTGGCGAGCCGTGGGCCCGCGTACGAGGCGTCGGGTGACGTGGCCGTCCGCCGGAGTGAGCGGTGTGTTCGCGGGCAGGCGAGGTCGTGGTCGTTCTTCTCGCCGGCGGAGCCATCACCGCGTCACCGGGCGCAGGCGAACGGGAAGGGCCACGTGCCCGTTGCTGATCAAGGTTGGCAGAGGCCGCAGTTCCCTGGCGGTACCCGCCAGTCGGGCCTCGGGAAAGCGCGAGAACAACTGGCGCAGGGCGGCGGCGACTTCGACGCGGGCGAGGGGAGCGCCGAGGCAGTAGTGGACGCCGTGCCCGAATGCCAGATGATCCTTGGTGGTTCGGGTGGCGTCGAAGAGGTCGGCATCGTCACCGTGCCAGTCCGGATGACGGTTGGCGGCGGCGTAGGAGGCGAGGATCGCCTCCCCGGCCCGGATGGTCCGCCCGCCGGGCAGCGGGATGTCCTCGAGCGCGTAGCGCAGGGGCAGGTGTTTGAGGGCCGGCTCGTGGCGCAGCGTCTCCTCGACGACCTCATTCCAGTCGCACCGGCCGGCACGGACGTGGGCCAGCTGCTCCGGGTCGGTCAGCAGGGAAGTGATCGCCTGATCGATGACGTTGACGGTCGTCTCGTAGCCGGCACTGATCATCAGCACGAGGGTGCCGCGCAATTCGGAGTCGCTGAGTGCGCTGCCGTCGCCCTCCTCGTCGCGGGCGGAGATCAGGAGGGAGGTCATGTCGTTGCCGGGTGAGGCCCGCTTCGCTGTGACCAACTCGTCGAGAAGCTGGTAGAGCGTGGCCGTGTTCGCCGCGGCCTCCTCGGCGGAGAGGGTGGTGGCGAACACCCGGTCTACCACCGTACGGAGCCCGTTCAGCTGGGTGGAGGAAAGACCCATCATCCGACCGATGACCGCGATCGGCAGAGGATAGGCCAAGTGCTCGCGCAGGTCGACCACTTCACCGGCAGGGAGGGCGTCCAGACCGTCGAGGATGCCCGTGACGAGGTCCTCGACGACGGGCGCCAGGGCGGCGATGCGTCGGGCCGAGAGAGCCGGGGCGATCAGACGACGCAGACGTCGGTGCTCGCTGCCGTAGGCGGTGAACATGTTGTCGACCGTCACCCAGAGGGCGAGTGGCCAGGTTTGAACCGTGTCGGCGAAGGCCGGCCAGTGCGCGCGAGCATCCTTGGAGACGTATGTGCGCGTCAGGAGCTGCTTCAGGAGGCCCGGATCGGAGACGGACCACGCGGTCACCCCGAGTATGTCCACGAGCGTTGCCTCCCCGCGGGCGCGCAGGGCCCGGTCCTCGGCGTGGTGGTCGGCACTGGTGGGGTCGAGGACGAGTGGCTGCTCATCGTGCATGTCCGGGGGGCCCTTCTGGCATGGCATACGTATTGCCGACACAGCGCGTGGCACATGCCGCGCGGCGGGATGACTTCGGCGGTCCGGTGACGGAGCCTCCTCCGGTCCGGTGCTGTGTTGCGGCGACTCCGTCCGACGAGGAAGCTACCCATCGTCCAGGCCACCGAGACCAGTCCCGAGCATCGGGGGCGGCGGTTCGGCCTCGACGAGGCCTGACGCGTGGCGGTCTGCCGGCCCGTGGAACTGTCCGACGGTCCCCGGCGCACAGCCGCGCATCCCTGTCCTACGGGTCGTTCATCACGTGCCGTGCCCTCCACGCATCGCGTGAACGTCGGCCTCGTTCGCCGTATGTCTCAGTCGGGTTGTCGTACCGTCGGCAGGCGGGGCGGAGCGCTCGGTCGGTTCCAGGAGCGCGGTGCAGACACCGCCCGCGGACTTCGCCGGTCAGGCCCGGGAGCCGTGATCCGCGCCCGCCGACCCGATCGGCCCGATCCCGATCCGGGCTCGGGCGATGCGGGGTCACGCCGGCAGGACGCTCTTCTTCACCCATCGGGATCAGGAAGAGACGACGCTACCGGCGGCGACATCGTCTCCGTGCACGACGGCCTCTCCCGCACCGTCCGCTGAACAGCTCGGACCGGGCAGGCACGACCACGACCGTGCGGGTCCGCCGCTATGCCGCCGAAGCCCGAAGCGGATGCCGGGCACTCGGATGCGCTTCGGGCGGCGGAAGGCATGGCCGAGGCCGGGGTGGCCCTGTCCGCAGGGCCACCCCGGGAGGACTCAGCTCTGCCGCGCGAGCCAGTCGGTGAAACGGGTCTCGGTGATGCGCGCGCCGGGGCCGGGAAGGAGAGTGGTCTCCTGCAGCTCGGCTCCGAAGTACGGGGCCCGCGGATCGGTCACGACGGTGCGCGGGTCGTTCTCGGCTGCGAGGCCCGTGCGGATGAGTTCGTCCAAATGGAAGGTGTCAGGGCCGGCCACCTCCACGATGCCGTTGACGGGGGCGCCGACAGCCGTACGGCCCACGGCGGCGGCCACGTCGTCGGAGTACATGGGCTGGATCTTCACGGGAGCCAGCCGCACGGTGTCACCGTCGGTCGCCGAGGCTGCGATGCTCTCGACGAACTCGAAGAACTGCGTGGCGTGGACGATGGAGTACGGAATCCCGGAGGCCTTGATCAGCTTTTCCTGCGCCTGCTTGGCACGGAAGTAGCCGCTCTCCTGGAGCCGCTCGGTGCCGACCACGGAGAGCGCGACATGGTGCGTCACACCGGCATTCGCCTCGGCCCTGAGAAGGTTGGTGGTCGAGGTGCGGAAGAACGTCATGACGGCATCGTCCTCGAACGAAGGGGAGTTCGACACGTCGACTACGACCGAGGCGCCCTCCAGGACCTCGGCAAGGCCCTCACCTGTCAGTGTGTTGACGCCGGTTCCGGGCGCCGCCGGCACCGCCTCGTGGCCGTGCTCGTTGAGCTTGGCGACCAGCTTCGAGCCGATGAGTCCGGTACCACCGATCACTACGACCTTCATGATGGAAAATCCTCTCTCGGAGATTCTTCTGCTTCTTCCGATGCAAGCCGGCCCGTCTGATCGGCCGCTCGCTCGTATCGGGTGGGACAGGGCGGCCACTGAATGTGTGACAGGCGTCCGGGTGACTCTCGGGAGATTTCACCACGAGACGGTTGGGTTTCCGCACGAGGCATGATGGCGCACTACGCGAGGGGGGAGCGGATCAGTCACTGGAAAGCGAAATGAAAGACGCCTGTCGGCGGAATGCGAGGACCGGGAGGTTACTCGGTCCGGCCCCCGACTCGTTCATCGGCACGGATCGTGCCGATGAACGAGTCGGGACTCCGTGGTGAGACCTCCGGCATGTCGACACGACGCGCAGCAAAGATTTTTACGGTGAGGTCGTCCATACGGCGTTTCTCGGAGCCTTTGATTCGAGAATCCCGAAAAGTGGCAGCCCCACGGCGACATGGGCGATCTCGGCGGCGACATCGTGCGGGACCGCGCGGTTGCGGCAGGGCTGCGACGGGCCGGAGCTGTCAGAGAATTCCGGGGTTTTCGGTCGACACTGTCGTACCGTCATGGGATCGCGACGTGGCCTTTTACGGACGGTGTGCCCATCCCATCCCATGACATGGTGTACCTACGGAAGGTGCGACACAGTGACCCACAAGGACTCGGCGCACGCGCACGGAGCCGATCAGCACGACGGATCGGAAAGCTGGATGACGGCGGTGAAGGTGCTGCAGGACGCCTCGCCGATCACCATCCCCGAGGGCGCTTCGGCGATGACCGTTTACGTCGAGTGGGAGCCCGGCGACCCGGGCACTCCTCCGCACCGCCACTCGGGGCCGGCGTTCGGGTACGTCATCGAGGGCGCCGTCCGTTTCGAACTCGAAGGCGAGCCCGAGCGTGTGATCGAGGCAGGCGGCACATTCTGGGAGCCGGGTGGTGACGTCATCCACTACCAGGACGGAAACGCGCTGACGGACGCGCGGACCCGGTTCGTGGTGACCATGATGTGTGCGCCGGGAAGGCCCATGCTCGAACTGGTCGACAGGGAGGAACTGCAGCAGCGGGCCCACCTGCGTGCTCCCCGGCCGACCGACTGACCTGCCGCGCCGCTCGCGTGATCACGCCGTCGCGAAATCACGCGCCGGTTCCGAACACGCCGTACGGCCGACGCTGGTCACGGCCGCAGCCCCCGGACGGGCTGCGGCACGGCGCCCCTCCGGTCCCCACCGCAGCGCCGTGCCTCGGCCAGTGCCTCGGCCGCACCTGTGTCACAGCGCGCCGATGACGGCCTGGCTGCGCATCAGGAAGTCCGACAGGTAGCTGTCGTGGGGCACACCCGGCGCCATCCAGCAGGCCGGCTGATCGCCGACGTACGGATTGGCGATCCCCGGCTCCGCCGGCAGCGCGTCCAGCAGTGCCCCGTCACGGGTCGGCGCCGACAGGACGAGCGTGTCACGCAGCGGAGCGATGCCGTCCGCCCGGCTCCAGGGCGCCACCCACACGCAGGGGCGGGTGCGGGCGAGGTGGTCGGCGATCCGGCTGCCTTCGAGGCGCCCGATGGCCTTGCGGTACAGCCGGTCGGCGGCCGGACCGTCGCAGAGCAGCGCTGCCGACCGGGCCAGAACGCCGAGGGCCCAGTCCGTGCCACTGGCGCGAGCCCGCTCCTCGAGCCGGCACAGGGCTGCCGTGGACGCCTCGGGGACACCCCTGCGAGCGCCGGCCTCGACGAGCTCGACGAGGGCGAAACCGACAACCCCCAGATCCTCGTGCTCCACCGCCCGTTCGGCGGTGGCCCGGGCGTTCTGGTACCGGCCGAAGCCGTTGTAAAGGACCGTGCGCAGGTGGTGCTCCAGACCGATCGCTCGCCCCTCGCCCCAGGTGATTGCGTCGCGAGCGGCGCTCCGGATCAGCTCCGCCGCCTGGGCGTTCTCGCCACGTCAGGCCATGAGCGGAAGCGAGGGGTGTGCGAGGGGCGAGCGACCGGTCGCTTCCGTGGCGAGCACCGTGCGCCGGGACGCCCGTCGGCGTCGATCCGTTCGGCTCCCGTGGGCGGCGGAGACCGCCGCCCACGGGAGCCGTCGAGGCCGTCGTCGGTTCGGCGGCACGGCGGTGCCGCCGGGGGAAGCGGGGAGCGGTCTCTATGCGGGACGCTCCGCTTCGGAGGAATGAGGGAGACGCGCGGCAGGGCGGTGCAGCAGGGCCCTGGTGGCGAGTCCGCAGGCCACTCCGACCGCCACGGCGGTCGCTGCCGACCACCCGGGCCAGGGCAGCAGGCCCAGGGCCTGGTCGGCCGAGTAGCGACCCGGGCCCGTGAGCGAAAGGGCGGCGGCGATGACGATCAGGATCAGCGGGTACTCGTATCCGTCCTTCTGCACCCACAGGCCGTGGGGCCATTTCACGGTGAGGGCGACGGTCATCACACCGATCGCCCCGGTGGCGGCGACCGGTGTGAGCGCGCCGGCGGCGAGCAGCAGGCCGGAGCCGATCTGGCCGGCTCCCGCGGCGAGAGCGGTGAGCGCCCCGCCGCGGAAGCCGTCGTGCCGGAATTCCTCGGTGCCGCCGGCCAGACCGCTGCCGCCCAGACGGAAGCTGACCTTCTGTATCCCGTGTCCGGCGATCAGCAGGCCCGCCACGAGGCGGAGGATCAACAGGCCGGTGTCCATGTCGGCTCCGCTCAGCCCGCGGCGTGCGGGTCGATCATGGAGTGGGCGTAGACCACGCCCAGGCCGTACGCGCCGCCGTGCTCCTTGACCACGTCTGTCGTCGCGGCGTACGTCTCGGTGCGCGCCCAGTCGCGCTGGAGTTCCAGCAGGACCTGGAGCCAGGTGACGGGCACGGCGCCGGCCGCGGTCATCCGCTGCATGGCGTGCTCGTGGGCGGCCGGGGTGACGCCGGCGGAGGCGTCGGCCACGACGTAGACCTCGAAACCCTGGTTGAGCGCGGAAAGGGCGGGGAGAACCAGGCAGACCTCGGTCCACAGGCCGGACAGAATGATCTTGCTGCGTCCGGTGGCCTTCACCACCTCGACCAGCGCGGGGTCCTCCCATGCGTTCATGCTGGTCCGGTCGACCACCTCCTGCTCGGGGAAGACCTCGCGCAGCTGCGGCAGGATCGGCCCGGAGAAGGACTCGGCGGCGACGGTGGACAGTACGACAGGCACGTTGAAGACCCGGGCGGCCTTGGCCAGTCCGACGGTGGCGTTGACGACGGCGACCCGGTCGGTGCTTCCGGCGCCGAAGAACATCTGCGGCTGGTGGTCGACGAACAGCATCATCGCGTTGTCGGGGGTGAGCAGGTCCGGGCTCGGGGAGGCCTGCACGGAGTCGAGGTCGAGTGCGAAGTCGGTCATCAATGTTTCCTCTCGGTGATCAGCGGGATGGGAAGGGCGGAAAGATCGCGAAGGCAGTGAAGGCTGCAGAAGGAGGGGGTGTGGGTCCCGGGCGTCGCGTCACAGCACGAAGCACGGGTCGGAGGCCGGCGTCGGCTCCGCGGGGGCCGCCCCGCGGGCGACGCGCCACTGGCGGTGCTGCTCGGACTCGGCGGCGGCCTCGGCCAGCAGGTCGGCTTGGCGGGCGCCGCCGGCCGACGAGGGGAGAGTGGCCTGGTAGCCGCCGAAGCGGGCGACCGGGCTCCAGGTGGGGCTGACGGGGGGTACGGCCTCGTCCATGCCTTCGTAGGTGTCCGCCGCGTACACGATCCGGCCGCCGACGACCGTCAGCACGGACTCGATGTGCGGGATGTCCTCCGCCGGGACGGTGAGGTAGTCGTGGGAGAGGACGGCGAAGTCGGCGAACCGGCCCTCCGCGAGGACGCCCTTGTCCGCTTCCTCGCCGGTGACACGGGCCCCGCCCAGGGTGTACAGCCCCAGTGCCTGCTCGCGGGAGACGAGCCGGCCGGCCGGGCGCAGCGACAGGCCGCCGACGGTGCGGCCGGTGACCAGCCAGTGGAGTGCGACCCAGGGGTTGTACGAGGAGACGCGGGTGGCGTCGGTGCCGGCCGCGACGGGGAGCCCGAGCCGCAGCATGTCGGTGACCGGCGGTGCGCCGGCGGCGGCCTCGGCCCCGTACCGTTCGGCGAACCCCCGGCCCTGGAAGGACATTCGGTTCTGCACGCCGATCGCGCCGCCGAGCGCGGCGATCCGCTCCAGGCTGTGCGGCGAGACCGTCTCGGCGTGGTCGAACAGCCAGCGGTTCCCGGCCGGGAACAGCCCGTCGGCGGCGAGCTTCTCGAAGACGGCGAGGTCGCGGCGGATGGTCTCGTCGTACGTCGCGTGCAGCCGGAAGCCCCAGCCGTGTTCCATCAGTAGCCGGACCGCCTGCTCGAACTCGCCTTCGTAGCCGGCGGCGAGCTCGGGCCGAGGCTCGGAGAAGTTCTCGAAGTCGGCGGCGGCCCAGGTCAGGTTCTCCCCGGCGCCGTTCAGCCGCAGCCACTCGTCGCCGTCGCCCGGCCGTACGGTCTCGGTCCAGCGGCGCAGGTCGGCGAGCTCCTGGCCGGCGGTCTGCGGGAACAGGTGGTAGCCGATCCGTACGCTGAGCTCGCCGGCCCGGGCCAGTTCGGTGACGGTGGCGTAGTTCTCCGGGAAGTTCTGGAACCCCCCGCCGCGTCGACGGCCGAGGTCAGCCCGAAGCGGTTCGGCTCGCGCAGGAAGTGGCGGGTGGAGACCTTCTTGTCGGCCTCGTCGAGGGCGGGCGCCTTGGCGAGGGTGGAGTAGAGGATCAGCGCGCTGGGAGCGGCGAGAAGCATGCCGTTGGGCTCGCCGGTCCGGTCGCGGACGATCTGCCCGCCCTTCGGGTCGGGGGTGTCCCGGGTGAACCCGCCGGCGCGCACGGCGGCCCGATTGAGGATCGCGGACTGGTACAGGTGCAGCACGAAGACCGGTGTGTCGGGCGCGGCGGCGGTGAGTTCCGCCGGGGTGGGCATCCGGCGTTCGGCGAAATGGTCCGCCGTCCAGCCGCCCACGACCCGGATCCACTGGCCCTTGGGCGTGCGCTCGGCCTGGTCGCGCAGCATCGCGAGGGCCTGCCGCAGGGAGCGGACGCCGTCCCAGCGCAGCTCCAACACATAGTTCAGGCCGCCGCGGATGACGTGCAGATGGGAGTCGTTCAGTCCGGGAACGACCCGCCGGCCGAGCGCGTCGACGACCCGGGTTCCGGGTCCGACGAGACCGGCGATGCCGTCGTCGTCGCCGAGGGCCGTGATCCGGCCGCCATGCACCGCGAGTGCCGTGGCGGCGGGCCGTTCGGGATCCTGGGTGTGGATCTTGCCGTTACGCAGAACGAGGTCGGCGTGTTCCGCGTCCGGTGAGCCGTGAGCGGGGGTGATCCCGCCGACGGGCATGCTGGCCATGGTGCTCGCTTTCGATCGTCGCGATGGGAGGGGAGCGGACGTCTTGGGGGCCGTACGTCAGGAGCCGTACGTCACGGACTGTGCGGATCGGGCTGACGGCGAGGGCCGGGCGCGCGGGGCCTCGAAGCGGGCGGAGGCTCAGAGCGTGCGGCGTACGCCGGCCTGCCGTTCGAGGTTCCTCAACTGGACGGCCAGGCTGCCCTCCACGGCGTGATGGGCGGGTCCGCTACGGCCGATGGGCAGGACCTCCTCGCCGCGCATGTCCTCCAGCATCAGCGCGAACGCCGCGTACAGGGCGACGGCGGCCAGCAGCAGCCCGAGGCATCCGGAGAGGGTACCCAGCCATTCGGTTCCGGTGAGGTTGGCGAGCGCTGCCACGGTGAACCGGGGCACCGCTGTGCACAGCACCAGCCACAGGGCACGCTTGCGCCCCGCCACGACTGCCATCAGCAGGGCGAACAGCGCGAAGACGGCGTTGAGGACGCCCAGGACGCGCACGCCGTCCGGCGGATCGAGGACCATGGTCAGTGAACTCGCCAGCCACAGGCCGGAGAAGCAGGCCATCAGCGTGGCCGCCAGGACGTCCCGCGCGCCGAAGGCGAGGAAGGCCACCAGGAGTTGGAGGACGAAGGCGGGCAGGATCGCCAGGCCGACGGCCCGCCGCCCGCTCTCCTCGAAGACGCCCAGCTGGAAGCAGCCGACGATCACGGAGGCGATGGCGACGGTGTAGAAGCCGAGGGGCATCGGGGACGCGATCGGCCGCAGGTTGATCCGGGTCATCCGTCGTAGATCGGGCTCGAAGTGCCGTCCGCCGCCGAGCGGATCGTCGCCCGCGTCCGCCGTCGGCGAGGTCGGCTCAGCCATCGGCCAGGGCCTTCCGCAGCGTACGGGTGGCGAGCTCGATCGCCGACTGGGCCGCGTACGTCTCGCGCAGGGCGTTGAGCATCACGAAGTCGTGGATGATGCCCTGGTAGCGGACGGCGGTGGCCGGTACTCCGGCGGCGCGCAGCTTGTTGGCGTAGGCCTCGCCCTCGTCACGCAGGACATCGGCCTCCGCGGTGATCACCAGGGCCGGAGGCAGGCCCGTCAGCTGCTCGGTGGTGGCGCGCAGCGGGGAGGCGGTGATCCGGGCGCGGTCGGTCTCATCGGTCGTGCACTGGTCCCAGAACCACTGCACCTCGTCGACGGCCTTGTGACCCTCGGCCGGCGGGGTCTGGAACAGGTACGGCGGCTTGGCCGTGGCCCGGGCGAACTCGGCCGCGGCCGGCTCCAGAACGGGTGCGACGGGGGTGACGGGTACGTGGTCGTTCATGGTCCGGCCTCTCAGCGGGGACGGGAAGGGCGCCGCGGTCCGGATTCCGTCAATGTACGTCCCTCGTAACGGGTTCGCGTGGCAATCCAGAACGTAGACGGGTACGAGCGGCCCAGGTTGTCCCTGGGTGCAAGGGACTTGACCCTCCGTGCAGAGTTCGGCCGGGAGAAGGCCGCCGGTTGTCCGACAATGCAAGGGAGGCGCCCAACGGGTCTGATTCAGAGGGGGGACTGCGTGCTGCTGTTGGATCTGGACACCTTCGATCCGCAGGATCGGGTAGAGGCGTTCCATCACGCCCTGACGGACGCGTCGGTGCCGAACGACATCGTCCACGAAGTGCCCGATACAGGGATGCGCGCACGCATCGAGGCATGGCGAGTGGGCGCGCTCGACCTCGTCGACGCACGCAGCACCGGCTTCGAGGTACGGCGGACGGCCAGACACGTGCGATGGCACCGCGACCGCCCGGTGGTGTCCGTCTCGCTCCAGAGCCGCGGCGTCCACCACGCCGAGAACGGTGGCGAGCGGTACACCCTGGGCTCTTCGCCAGGGAACACGCCGTCTCCCGGCGCCAGTTGTACGCCGTCCTCGCCCGCGCCGGCATCAGCTTGGAACAGTGGGTCATCGGTGAACGGCTGGAAGCGGCCTGCCGCTTGCTGACCTCTCCGCGCCACGTCGGCCTACCCGTGTCCGCAGTGGCTGCCCGCTGCGGATTCACCAGCCCCAGCCATTTCAGCCGCCGGTTCCGCACGGCCTATGGGGTCACACCACGCGAATGGCGACGGCTCCGGATCCAGGGCGCGGCGGCGTCCCCTCGTGCCGAGGGGTGACGGCACGCGCTCGTCGTGAACGGGGAGAGAGACTGTTTCACTGACGAGGCAGGCAGAGGCCGAAGGTTCTTCGCTGGCCGGCGCAGTCGCGGCTTAGCAGGACCGACCGGCGCGCCGCACGACGATCCCCTACCGGCAGAACCGAGCGGTGATCTTCAGCTCCGACCTCTTCCACGCCTCGGATGCCGTCCGCTTCCGGTCCGGCTACGAGAACCTGCGCATCGACGTCACGATGCTCTACGGCGACCGTGAGGAGGAAGCGCACCATCCACGACTGCCCGGCTCCGAGGCGGCAGCCGGCAGACCGGCCTGGAGGTCGGCGGCCTTCACGCGGGTGAAGCCGAGAAGATGACCGGAGGGCGCCTACGTGCCCGCTCCGTTCGGGGCGTGCTTGTACATCCACAGATAGACGCGGCGCTCGCTCGGCACGGAAATCGCGACAATGCAGATGGGGCTGTGACCGATGCCCACGTGATGGTTGGCGATGGTGGAGGACACCGTCCAATCCCGCTCGACCTCGCGGATGTCGCCTGCGAGCACGCTGATCGGGTCACGGAGAAAGCGGGCGAACTCCTCGCTCTCGCTCTTCCATTCACGCCAGTACATGCTCCACGGCTCGGACCGGATCTCCTCCGAGACCTTGTCGATCATCGTCCACTGAGCTGTGCCACTTACCTGCTCTGCCATCATCGGATCCTTTCGGATGGGGCTCCGGGGTGTCGTCCTCTCAGTAACGAGGTGAAGTCGGCTGCCCGCAAGGCGACCTTCATGCGGGTGGCGTAAGGAGAACCAAGGGGAACGCCTTTTCAACTCGGATGCCAGAGTTCTTCCAATGCCCGACTTGCGCCCGGGCCCACACGACCGAAATATGGGAGCGCACAGTCGGAAGATCGGGTCGAGGAGCGCCGGTGAACGATACGGAAGCACCATCAATGAGGACCGAGGGAGAGGCAACCGCGAAGGGCGCCGCTTATACCGAGGGTTCGGTCTGGTCCATCCAGTTCATTCGTGCCAAGCAAGGGCAGACGCATTCCTACCTGTCATGCCTTGGGGTCAATTGGAAGCCCCTGATGGAGGCTGCCAAGCAGCAGCGAATCATCCTCGGATACCGTACGCTGCTCGCACCGCTCGGAAATCCTGACGACTGGGACGTCATGCTCCTTGTCGAACTGCCGGACATGGCGGCGCTGGACGGTTACAACGAGAAGATGCGCGCCCTGGCCGCCGGTCTCGACATCGGGAAGCCGAGTTGTTCGCAGCACTCTGAGCGGGTGGGAATGAAGTTGTTGCGGGAAGCCGTTCTGAAATAGGAAGAGGTCCGGTCACCATGGAAACGAACGAGAAATCAGTCCGCCTGAAGCGGCTGGATCTCAGGCGAGAGGTCGTCGGCGACTTGACGCACTCGGTACTCACCGCCCGGGGAGACAGCCTCTGGACCTGCCCCATCGACGACGAGACCGCGTATGAGGACGACCGCGATGATGCTGGTCCCGGTTCCCCGCGTATCGTGGGCTGATTTCCGGCCTCCTTATGGGGGCGGCGAGCCCAGGGTGGTCTTCGGCTGGCCACCCGGACAAGTGGCCCCACAGGTGTGGAGCGCCGACTATCTGAAGTCGGTGGTAGGGGAAAGGGAGGTTCCGGTTCGGGAAGTCGAGGGGCCACCGGTTAACTTCTTCCAGAACCTGGGGGAAGGCGGGTGCATCTCATTTCTCCACTACATGGATTGGGTGGTCGAAACCGCCGAGGCCATCCGCGAAAACATCGGCGAGTCGCCGGACGCGCAACGGGCGACCAGTGCGATCCGGCGCATCCGGCCGGAGCGATTCTATTACCTCGACGCCAAGCTGGAGCGACTGTCGAAGGACCTCGCGGTGAGCCTGCCCGTTCCCGGCTGGTACCGGAAGAAGCCCGTCGACACCAATTTCTGGTGCGGAGTTCTGGGGACGTCATGCGGGCTCCACTCCGACGTGAAGCCCAACTGCAACACACAGATTGTCGGTCGCAAGGAATTCGTGCTCTTTCCGCCATCGCAATCACGCTTCGTCTACCGCATCCCCGGCGCCACCCACTGTCGCTTCGATCCAAATGCGCCCGAATTTGAAAGGTTTCCATTGGCGCGGCGGACCGCCGGCCTGCGGTGCGTCCTCCGTCCGGGGGAGTCGCTCTACATCCCTGTCGGCTGGTTCCATCAGGTCACGGTGGTCTCCGCATGGGCGGTGAACGTGAATTTCTTCTGGCCCCGCCCCTTCCCGCAGGGCCTGGTGAACCGCAGCCTGTGGCCACTGCTGTTGCGACGTGGCCGCGCCAGGGGTGTCACCGTCCTCAGATCCCGTCGTTCCCGGCTTCCCCTGCCGGGGGCCAGTCGGCGAGGCTGATATGCGTCCCATGCGCGCTCCGTGGAGAGCGGACGACTTCTTCGTCCTGCGCACGCCCTACCTTCCCGTCGACACCTTGCTCTCCTTCGGAGAAGGTCTGGAGGCCGCGTCCTGTACCGAACCCGGTCTGCTCGACGCCGTGCTGGAGCGCGATCGATGGCGTGTGCGGGACCGGTTACGGGCCTGGAGCGAGCGCCCGGAGGTGCGCGAGGCGCTGGCCATCGCCTCGCCGTCGCTGGCCGCAGGCATCTCCGAGTGGCGCCGAAGTCCGGATGGGCGCCGAGGGCGGAAGGTGGAACGGAGCCTGCTGCGTTACGCGGCACGCATGTCGGGCCGGCCCACCCCGTTCGGCCTCTTCGCCGGTGTCTCGGTCGGATCGACCCATACGTCCCGGACCGTTCTGCATCTGGCCCCAACGGGCCGGTACCGGCGTCATACGCGCCTCGACTGCGGGTACCTGGCTTCGCTCTGCGACGCGCTGCGCGTCGACCCGGACGTTCGAGAGTGCCTGCCCTTCATCCCCAACTCCAGCCTCTACCGGGCGGGTGGCGGATTTCGCTACGCCGCCCCTCACGCATCGGACGAAGGAAGGACCTACCAGCTGGTTGCGGTGGCGGCCCCGGATGCGCTGGAGACGGTGTTCGAAGGGGCCGGGGCCCGCCCGGCCGAACTCGCCGCAGTGGTCGGGGCCGCGGAGCCCGCCATCACCCGGGAAGAGGCACGGGACTTCATCGAGGAGCTGATCGACCACCACATTCTGGTACCGAAGCTCCAGCCCACGGTGAGCGGCCCTGAACCGCTCCAGGGTGTCGTCGACACTCTGGCCGGGATCTCCGGGTGCCCTTCGGTCGAACGTGCCGCCTCCCGGCTGAAGCGGGTGCGCGACGAACTCGCCGTGCTCGACTCGGCGCCACCGGGATCCCACCCCACGGCCTACGACCGGCTCGGTGCGAGCCTCGAAGCGTTGCCGGTCCCGGCCGAACGCGCCGGTCCGTTCCACGTGGATCTGATCAAACCGGCCGTGACGGCGAACCTGGGGAGCGAGGTGATCGACGAGATCACCAGAGGACTGTCATTGCTCCAGCGTGTGGGCGGCACACGCACCCCGGATCCGCTCGGCCAGTTCCGGGAGACCTTCCAGCGGCGCTACGGGCACCGCGCAGTCCCGCTGTGCGAGGTCCTGGACGACGACACGGGCATCGGCTTCCCGGCCACGCACCATGGGGATGGCCCTCCCGACACGGAAGGCACCGGGAAGCCGTCGCACCCGCGTCGCGAAGCGCTTCTGCTGCGGTGGCTCACCTCGGCCTACCACGACGGCGCTGAGGAGATCGCGCTGGGGGAGCGGGAAGTGGAGGCCTTGGCGGCCATCGGGGAACCATCCCCCCTGCCCGAGGCATTCAGTGTGCTGGCCACGGTGCTCGCCGGTAGCGAGCAGGCACTGGCGCAGGGCAGTTTCCGTGTCCTGCTGTCCGGCGTCGGGGGCCCCTCCGGCGCGAACCCCCTGGGCCGCTTCTGCCATGCCGAGGACGAACTGCGGGAACGGGTGCGGGCTCATCTACGGGCGGAGGAGAGGTTGCGGCCCGACGCCGTCTTCGCGGAGGTGGTGCACCTGCCGGAGGGCCGAGTCGGCAACGTACTGGCCCGGCCCCGGCTGCGGGACCACGAGATTCCCTACCTGGGCCGGTCCGACGCACCACCCGAGCAGCAGATCCCGGTGACGGACCTCCTCGTCTCCGTCGTTCAGGACCGGGTCCTCCTGCGGTCCGCGCGGCTGGGCCGGGAAGTCGTCCCTCGTCTGACGACCGCGCACGACTTCCGAGGCGCCGGCAATCTTGCCCTCTACCGGTTCCTCGGAATGGTCCAGGCGCAGGAGCGGACCGGCTCGCTGTCCTTCTCTTTCGGCCGCCTGGCGACCGCTCCCTTTCTGCCTCGGGTCACCGCCGGGCGGCTGGTGCTGTCGCGCGCCCGCTGGAACCTCTCGGCGGACCAGCTCACCCCGCTCGGAAGGCTCCATGACGCGGCCCTCTTCACCGCGGTGCAGTCCCTGCGCCGTCGTGTGCGCCTGCCCCGCTGGGTGGCTGTGGCCGAAAGGGACCAGCTCCTGCCGCTCGATCTCGACAACGTGCTGTGCGTGGAGATGCTGGCGCACATGGCCGGGAACCGCTCGGGCGTCTCGTTGGTGGAGTCGTTCCACGACCCCGACCAATTGCTGGTCACTGGGCCCGAGGGCCGCTACGCGCACGAGATCGTGCTTCCGTTCCTGCGGACGGAGGGCACAACTTCGCGGCCTGTGCCCTCCGTGCGGCCCGCGCGCGGACCGGCGCCGGCGCCTGCCGTCCGGCGCGCCTTCGGCCCCGGCTCGGAGTGGCTCTACGCCAAGCTGTACACGGGCACGGCCGGGGCGGACGCCGTGCTGCGGCGGATCGTACGTCCGCTCGTCGCACGCTTCCGGGACAGCGGAGCCGTCGACCAGTGGTTCTTCGTCCGCTACTCGGACCCCGACTGGCACATCCGGCTGCGGATGCACGGCGAACCCTCCCGCCTGCTCAACGAGGTGCTGCCGACGCTCCATGACGCGGTCGCCGGAACTGGGGGCGACAGACTGGTCCGAACCCTGCAGCTCGACACGTACGAACGGGAGATCGAGCGCTACGGCGGCGCCGTCCAGCTCGCGGAACGGCTCTTCCACGCGGACAGCGATGCCGCCCTGGACATCGTCGACTCCGTACCCCCCGAGGACCGCTGGCGCATGGTGCTCGTCGGCTGGGACCGGCTGCTGACCGACTTCGGCCTCTCCCTGGCAGACAAGCGTGTCGTGGTGGGGGCCGCCCGCGACCGGCTGAGCGCGGAGTTGGCACTGGACGGTCAGGCCCGGCGCAGGATCGGTGCGCGCTACCGTGCCGAACGCCCCAGGCTCCGGGTACTGCTGGAGCCCGGCGCGGCGGCGGCGCCCGCACAGTCCGCGCTGGCGGCACGGTCCCGTGTCATCCGCCCCTGGGTCGAGCGCCTGCGCGCCGAGGCCGTCGCGGGACGGCTCACTCGGCCCCTGTCCGTGCTGGCGAGCACGTTTCTGCACATGCACGCGAACCGGGTGCTGCGGTCCGGCGCCCGGCCGCAGGAACTGCTGATCTGCGACTTCCTGTGCCGGCTCTACGACGCGTCGACCCACCTCAGCCGCGGCGCAGAAGCATCCCATGCTCGTCGCGCCGGTACACAGGCGTGAAGCCCGCTCGCAGGAACGGCTCCACGAGCAGCGGGTGCATGTACATGGCGTGGAACGGCCGCAGGACCCGGGTCACGGACGCGGTGATGTGATCCACCACCGGCGCATGAACTCGGGCTCGACACGACCCGGCCGGTCTCCGACTCCGCGGCGGAATGCGCTGTCCGGATGAACGGCCGTCCCGGCACAGAGCGCCCTGCCGGGACGGCCTCCCGCGACTTGATAGCGATGGACTGCGGCAACCGCCGGCCCACGGCGCCGACGCCACGACGAGCCGCGCCCTGGAGGCATGGATGCCCGGTTGCACCGGTGATCACGTTCCCGGGCTCACGGACGCGTTCGTCGAGCGGGCCTGTCGCGACGGCCTCACCCTGGTAATCGGCACCGGTTCGGTGGCCGCGGTGAACCTCGGCGGCCTGCTGCACGAGCTGGCCTCCACGGATCCCGGCCCCACAGCCGTGATCCTCACCGAAGCGGCACAGCGATTCGTCACACCGGCGGCCCTGCGTCATCTGGGCCGCTGCCCCGTCCTCACCCGGGAGAGCCTGGCGCCCACGCTGCAGCCGCTCCACGTCTGGCTCTCCGATGTGGCTCGACGCGTGCTGGTGTACCCCGCCTCGGCCGGATTCATGGCCCGGGCGGCGACCGGAGCGGCGGACGACCTGGCGGCCACCACTCTGCTGTGCGCCACTGGCATCCCCACGCTCCTGGTGCCGTCGATGCATCCGCGGATGTGGGCGAGCCGACTGGTGCAGCACAACGTACGACGGCTGCAGGAGAACGGCGCCCATGTGCTGGACACCCGCGACGGAACGGCCCCCCACATCACCGAGGTCGCGGCGACATTGGCGGCGCTGACCAGAACGCACCTGCGCGCCGGCCTGCCCGGCCCGGAAAAGGAGGAACAGCGGACATGAACGTGACGAAGACCCAGGGGACATCCGTGATCCGGATCGAGGTGCTCGTTCCGATCCCCGTCCCGGTGGAACAGCGTGCCCGATTCGAGCAGTCGCTGGCCCGATTCCTCTTCGGCAGCGACCGTGTACGGCCCGAACTGCGCGACGCCCTCACCGCCGAGGGCGTCGACTTCAACCACCTCGCCGCGCTCTCCCAACGCCCGTCCCTCGGCGTCTGCCCGTCCCCGGGAGCCGTCGAGTTCGTCCCGACCGAGCGGCTCGCCGAGGCGTGCAAGCGGCACGGCATCGACCTGACCTCGGGAGGTTGCGTACTGGTGTCCTACACCTATGACGCCTACGAGGGCACACAGCCGCCGAGCAACTCCCTGGAGATCCGCCTCAAGCTCCCCGCGGGCATCGACAAGGACATCTCGGACTCGTCCGACCTGACCCAGGACGTGGTCACCGCCCTCTTCGGGGACTGCCGGCTGCCGGAGCAGGCAAGGGCCTATCTGCGGACGCACGGCGTGGACCTCGAAGCGATCGCGTCCCGCAACGCGGTGGCGCTGGGCGGCCCGGACGTGCCGTTCACCTCGCGAGTAAGCCCGGAGATCCACCGCTTCCTCAACGAGAGCGGCTTCAACGTCGACCAGTACGGAAAGTTCGACGTGCGGGAAGTGGCGCAGACCACCACCGAACTCCCCAACGGCGGGGCTGCCTGGTCCAAGACCACCTGCTGCTGACCACGATGAAGTACACGGTCACACCACTGCCTGGCTGGGAACACCTGTCCGCCGACGACGAGATCCAGGTGGCCCGCCACTACCGCGTCCCCGTTGCCGGCGGGGACGTCCTGCTCCTGCCCCATGGCCGACCGGGGTGGCTCCGCCTCCCGCTGCCCGGCTGTGCCCTGCTCGACGCGCTCCACGGAACGAACATTGCGGCGCTTACGGCATGGCCCGACTTCGCCGCCGCGGCCGACACCGTCCGCGCGCTCTACGATGCCGGTCTGCTCTTCATCGGCGGGCGCACCGGGCTGCGTGGCGTCCCGTCCCAGCGCGACGGGGAGTCCTCGGAGCCGCCGACGGCGCTGCTGCTCAAGCTCACCGGATCCTGCGACATGGCCTGCGACTACTGCTACGACTACGACGAGCGCCGGTGGCCGGGGCGGATGAGCTCCGAACTGGCCCGGCAGCTCATCCGGGAGTGCCTGCAGCCCGGACACCGCCTCATGCTGATGTTCCACGGCGGAGAACCCATGCTCAGGTTCCGCCAGATCCGCGATCTCGTGGAGTTCGCCCGAGCGCAGGCGGACCACGTGGGCGCGGCGGTGCGGTTCACCATCCAGACCAACGGGCTGCACCTGGACGAGCGGACGATCGACTTCCTGCGCACACACGATTTCAGCGTCGGCGTCTCCCTGGACGGCCCACGCGATGTCCATGACCGGCACCGCGTCGACCACGGCGGCGCCGGGACGTTCGACCGCATCGCCGCGACCATCGACCGGTTTCCCGAGTTCATGCGGCGCGAAGTGGGCTACATCAGTGTCGTCGGCACCGACACCACCTCCGATCAGCTCGAACGGACCTGGACCTTCTTTCGCGAACTGGGTGTCCTTTCCTGGAAGTTGCTGCCCGCCGACGCCGAGGGCCGTGCCGACGGCACACCGGAGACCCAAAACTTCCGGACGCTGTTCGTCGACTTCCTCGCCGCACGGCTGGCCGAGGTGCTCGACGGCGCATCCGAGCCGCCCTACATCACCAACCTGGTGCAGCTTATCGAACCCTTCCTGAGCTTGGACCGCCCCAACATGTGCATGAAGATGCCCTGCGGAGCATCCACCGATCTCCTGGTCCTGGACGCCGTGGGTGCCGTGCGCGCGTGCGACTGCACGTACCACCCAGCCTTTCAGCTGCTTCCGCCAGGCCGGACCGCGCTGTCGCTCTCCGGTGCCGAGGCCGCCGCACCGGAGACCGGCCTGACGGCCCGGAGCCGGAACTCGCCCTCGGCCGCCGCACTGCGGGAGCGGGAGGGCTGGCTCCTCAACGACGCACCCTGCGCCTCCTGTCCCTGGCTGCACCAGTGTGCCGGTACCTGCCCGGCCCGGGCCCTGATCAACAAGGGCTCCCTGTTCGCCGTCGACGACCTGGAATGCGCCACCCGGCTCGCGCTCTTTCCCCGTATCCTCGCGGACGTCTCCAGGCCGGGGTCCGCGCTGCGTGAGTACTACCGGCGAGCCAGACAGCGCGCCGGAGCGGTGCTCGACGCCTCGGCCGCCCCGCCGCGATGACCATCCAGGTGACGGGATCCGACTGGGACGCGGCCGTCCTGCGGGCACTCGACGGGCATCCGCCGCCCATGACACGCCGCGGGGAGCGCCACCGCCACGTGCTGCGCCTGCTGATCGACGTGATCGGCGAGGACCTGAAACTGTTTCTCCGCTGCCATGGCGCGCCGTATGTGGCACGGTGGCGCCGCTCCGGCGATCCCGTGATGGCCTTCGTGAGCTGGACCGCCGACTACTACCTGTGCTTGCACGACGTCATGCGGGCAGGCCCTGGCCGGGCGGTCCCCGGCTGGGACGACGCCGTCCGTGCCGCCGGCTCACTGGCCGGCACGGCCAGGCTCCTCCTCACCGCGCAGCTCGGCCACGCGCTGCTGTTGCCCCTGCTTGTCGAAGAGGCCACGGGGCGACCGGTGTACCCCGTCGTGCACGACCGCAACCCGCTGGTGCTGCGCTTCTACCAGGAGCGGTTGCGGCGCGGAGAGCCGCTGTCCGTCACAGGTCTGGGATCCTCCGACATCCGCCGGTGGCTGCGTACGGACAGCGTGATCGTCGCGAACGTCGACACCAGTTATCCGGGCACGCGGCAGCGACGCAGCCTGCCGTTCCTGGGCGGTCGGCTGGATGTCCCTGTCGGGCTGCTCACCCTTGCCTCGCGACGGTCCCTGGAGACGCGGGCGATGACCGTTCCGGACATCGGTGGACATCCCTCCCCGCGGGGCAGCGCACCGCTGCCGGACGATACCGAGCGTGCAGTCCTGGCCTACGGCGGCTGCCTCGAACGATGGGTGACAGCACATCCCGAACAGTGGATGGCGTGGAGTAGCTTCACGGAGCAGGTCGACCCCGTGGTCGTCGGCGGTTCGTGACTCGAACCGCGGCGAACCGCATCGCGTGGGACGCGGCATACCGGCCACCCGCGTGCGGCGCGGTTCTGCCGCCGGGCAGTGGTTCATGCATCCCGCAAGATCCGGGACCGGCTCGATACGGCGGTTCGGAGTCCCTCCGAAATACGCGCGTTCGATATTGCGACCCGGTCATCGAGCCTGACTACGTATCCGGACGATCCCCGAGGGGCCTACGGTGACCTGGGCCGCACCACGAGAAGAGCCGCGGAAGGAACGTGGGCCGGAGGTGAGTCGGCTCTCGGACTCGGAGCCGGAGCTGTTCGGCGGTAGGCTGCGCGGGGCCAGTCGTGCGTGCGCCACGAAGGCGCTGACCCGGACGGGGTTCGGGCAGATGGCCGCGGTTCTGCCGATGTTGGCCGGGGTGTTGTTCCGCATCGCTCGGGAGGCCGACCTGCGGGGTTGGCCGGGGTCGTCGCGGCGCCACTCGGGCTCGGCGTCGGCCGGCCTTCGGAGGCGATCCAGCCGAGTTCGCGCGCCGAGCGGGGGCAGCGCATCCAGGTGCTCTTCCGCCACTACGGCAAGTTCCTCGCCGAGGCGCGTCACCACACGAACCGTCTCACCGAGGACTCCATGCGGCGGTGGGACGAGCGCGAGGACGCTGCAGAGGGGCGTCAACTCGGGCTTGGCCCGGAAATGCCCCGGAACACGAAGGCGAACGTGGACGTCTTCGGCCGTCCACCTCGCTCCGGACGGGGTGAACAGAACGTCGGCTGCCCGCAGTTACGCATGGTCGGCCTGGTGGAGTGCGGCTCCCATGCCGTCTTCGATGCCGCGGTCGGAGCTCTGCGCGCCGGAGAGCAGACTCTGGCCCGGGCGGTCCTGGTGTCTCTGCGGCCGGGGATGCTGCTGCTGGCCGACCGTGTGTTCTACGGCGTGGACCTGTGGTGCAAAGCCGCGGCAACCGGGGCGGACCTCCTGTGGCGCGTCCGCAAGGACCTCGTACTCCCCGTGGTCGAGCAACTGCCGGACTGCTCCTACCTGGCCCGCACGCTCCAGAGCGATCCGGATCCACAAGCCTGTGACCCGCTCGCGCGGAAGCCCTCTCAACTGGCGCGACGATGCTGGGGTTCGCCGTGGATTGTTCCGCGCGGACCGTGTGCCGAGGCGATTGGCGCGCTCATGCATGCGTCTCGCGGAGTTCGGTGACTGGGCCCGGTGCCGCGTGGGGGATGTTCCATCGCTCGTGCGCCCAGCGGGCGGCGAGTTCGGCCTGCCGGTAGCCGTTCTCGCCCCAGCCCAGAAGCGCGGCCGCCTGGGCGGGGGCGGCGAGCAGCCGTGCGAAGGTGCGGCCGGTGGCCGGATCCACCCCTGTCGGTCCGACCTTCGTGATGGGGGCGGCGAGGCGGAGGCGTGCGCACGGCCCGATTCCGCCGTAGACGTCACCGGTCGCGTCATAGACCCAGCCCAGCCGAACGAGGTCGTCGCCGATCGTCACCTGGGCCTCCTCGATCGCCTCGCGCCGCAGCGTCGCCTCCGGCGCGGCGTCCGTGGTCTCGACGGTGCCGCCGGGTAGGACGGGGAGCTGGTTGCCGGGGTCGACGACGAGGACCACGCGGCCGTCCGGCGCGAAACAGCCACCCCCATGCCTGCTTCACCGGCAGATCGTCCGGCACTGGTTCCAGATGCCAGGGACACGTACGGCCGGCCCGCGGTCGGACATACACGTCGCGGCGGTCCAGCGGCGGCACCTTCCCAACATGCCGGCCGCCCTCCAGGTGTGCGGTCGTGCCGGACAGCCGCGCCCGTAACGCGGCGAGCAAGATCTGCCCGTCGACCGGGATCATCCGCTCGCGTGCCTGTGTCGAGTCGACGAACTCGAATCCCAGGAGCTCATCAGCGGGTACGCGCAGCGTCGCGATCTCCTGCTGGGTGAGGGTACCGCCGTCCAGGATGTAGCGGACCTCACCAGGCATGGCCATCCCGGCTCTGACGTCCAGGTGGTCCGGGGGCAGCCAGTGCACGGCAAGGAGCCGCCCCGGTTGCCGCGCCAGGCTGAGTTCTTCGCGTACCTCCCTCGCGCAGGCCTGTGCGGGGCTCTCTCCGTGCTCGGCGGCCCCGCCGGGCAGCAACCACTGCTTGCGGTAGGCGGGCTGGACCAGCAGGACGCGGCCGAGCGTGTCGGTGAACAGCGCCGCGGCGCTCATCCAGACCGCGTGACGGGAACGGGCGTACTCGGCGTCGGACATCCGTGGCTGAGGGGGAAGGCCCGTGGGGCTCGTGTCCGGCGAGGCGTCCATCAAAGGGCTCCTTCTTGGCGGAGGACGTGGGGAAGGCCGCCGACGTGGCGCCGACGGGAGGGCGATCGCCCGCCGAGCTAGCTGTCGGCGGGGTGTTGCTGTCGCGGATGGGCCATGGGTTCACGAGCCGTCTCGGGCGTTCCAGGCGAGGTGCACACCGTAGCTGCGGAGCATGTTGATGGCGATGGCGATGCTGGCTTCATGGCCGGCTGTGAGTGCGTCCATGCTGTGGGCGATGCGGCGGACGGTGTCGACCCGCCACCCGTATGGCAGCCGGCTCCGCTGGGTCCAGGTGCCCGGCTCGGTGGCGATGCGCTGCCGGAACTCCTCGCCCAGTCAGATCCGTTCCGTGCCGTGCCCGGCCCGGCCCGGTGGGCGAACTGAACCGCCGACTTATATGGGGAAAGCGGGACGCGGTCGGGTTGGCCGCTCGTAGCGTGCCGTAGGACGCCGGTCCGGGTGACTCGTGAACCG